>CAKVJS010000272.1 GCA_934754755.1 uncultured Erysipelotrichales bacterium | reverse complement strand
GTATTTATACCTATTATAATTATACTTGTATTTTTTTATACAAAGGTTATAATAAAAGAAACCGATATCTTGTAATAAAATGTTTAAATAGCGATATAAAATGTATTTAATATAAGAAGGGAGGGATATAATATGTTAAATACAAGTAAATTTATTGATAGAATTGTAAAAGTTAATATTGTTTTTTTAATGGCATTATTTAGTATTTGTTTAGATGGTATATATATCTATGCAGCGCCTCATCATAACATTGGGTCGGAAACAATCATTGGTAATGATAATCGGTATCCTATTGGTAGTCCAGAATGCGACCCTAGGTATTCCCCAGTAGGACATATTACAGCGATTTTTCCAGATGGAGTTCGATGGGGAGGGACAGGATTTCTTATTGGTACAAACGTTGTGGTAACAGCTGCCCATGTAATATACTCGGCAGAGCATGGCGGATATGCAACATTCAATAGTCGATTTACTCCGAGTGCTGGTAATGTGCAAGAGGGAGCGTCCAGTCCTGCACCTTTTGGATTTGCTGAATTTAATTATGTTAGGGCGCCTAATGGTTTTATTAGAAATGATCCAAACCGTGAATTTTACGATTATGCAATCATACTTCTCAATAGGCCTTTGGGGGTTGATAGATATGCAAACCACTTTGATTTGCGTGTTGCCCCTACATCCGATATTCTAGGCGAGGAAGCTGTGATAACAGGATATCCTAGGGAGGCACACGGGGACAGTACATCTAATATGTGGGGGGCATCCGGTTCTATTTTGACTGTAATAAATCAGCGAAGATTAGCGTATCGGATTGCTACTTCCCCAGGACAAAGTGGCGCACCCATTGTGTTAGAAAGTGATCCAAGAGTTGTAATAGGGATTCATACGAATGGAGTCATGGATAACTCTCCTAATATTAATAGTGGAGTCTTCATAACCGGAGAAGTATATGAATTTTTAACAAGTAGGGGAGGTGTGTCATCATGAATAAAAGAATAGCTTTAGGTTTACTTAGTGTTATTAGTTTATTGATTTCTGTGCAAAATCCAGTGTATGCACTTGATCCCGTATATATTGATGATGTTCGAGATACGAAGGGGGATCCTATAACAGCAGGGAAACGATACAATATCCATGTTTTTCCAACGGATGATGAAGATAGTGATTACTATATAACGAATCACAATGAGGCATGGGTAAATATGTCACCAAACAGGATGAAAGCAGACCCTTATTTTATTTCTAGTAATGATGGGGGTAGTAGTATTAAAACAAATGGGAAATGTATATATTCATGGATGTTTGTAAAGGCGTCTCCCACATACTATCAAATAGGATATATTAAGGGAAAAGGGATACGCTATATAAACGCGGATGATGGTACCTACTTTGGGTTTTTAAGAATCAAAAATGATCAAAATTATAAATATGTTTTATTATGCAATAAAGGCATATTAACGGCTGATTTCAAAAAAAATGGGATTACTACTAACAGTTCGAATAAACAATTTC
>CAKVJS010000271.1 GCA_934754755.1 uncultured Erysipelotrichales bacterium | reverse complement strand
AGATTTAAATAAGAAAGATATGATTCAAGTTGTCAGCAGTTTACAAGCACAAAATAGTAAATAATAAAATCACAATAATTCCTTCCTGGATACATGCCAAGGGAGGTTTTTTGTGGTTGACAATGTGCTAAGGGATAGGTATTATACAATTATATGTATCGGTTGGGGTGATAAAATGTATCGAGATAGTTTTGCGGTCGTAAATTTAAAACATGTAAAAGAGAATTTAGAGTTAGTCCATTCTACAATAAAAAAACCATTACTGGTTGTTTTAAAGGCTGATGCATATGGCCATGGGTATCAAGAAATTGGTCGTTTTAGTGCACAGTTTAGCTATGTGAAGATGTTTGGTGTGGCGACGTTAAAAGAGGCATTAGATATTCGGGCTTTAGGAATCAAACAAGATATATTAATATTAGGATCGATTCCACTTTGTCAAAAGACAATCGATTTGGTTATGCAAAATAATATCTCGTTAACTATATTTTCCACTACCTATTGGCAGGAAGTAAAATCCTGGTTAACGGCTAATGATCGTTTGAAAGTCCATATCAAGTTAGATACAGGCATGGGTCGTATCGGCATTACAAGCAAAGAAGAATTTGATGCTATGCTTATTTCGATGCAACAAGCATGTTGTACAATAGAAGGAGTATTTACACACTTTGCAACAGCTGATGGAGATACTAGAGCATACCATCAACAAGTGGATACGTTTTATAGGTGGCTAGATAATCGCAATTTTTCTTATATCCATTGCAGTAACTCAGCTGCCATGTTGTACCATCAGGATGAAAGATCTAACTTAGGAAGGGTTGGTATTGCGATGTATGGGGTAGATCCAGCGGGTAATGAAAACACTGCTTTAAAACAGGTGCTATCACTATACACGCGCGTATCTATGGTAAAGAAAGTAAAAGCTGGACAAAAAATTGGGTATGGTCATACCTATACAGCCAAAGAGGATTGTTATATAGCGACTCTACCCATTGGCTACGCAGATGGAATCATTCGCCAGAACCAAGGTCGCGCGGTGTATTGCAATGGGAAGTATTATCCAATCGTAGGGCGGATCTGCATGGATCAGATGATGATACAGGTAGATGAAACAGTACAGGAAAAGGATATAGTTGAAATTTTTGGGACACATATTAGCCTTGCAACAATGGCTAAAGAATTAGATACAATTGCATATGAAATAATGTGTTTACTTTCTAAAAGAGTGGAGCGAATATATGAAAAATAAAAAAATACGACAAGATTTTATAAAACCAATGCGTTGGTTAAGTTTTATATCCATTGCAGTCTTATTCTTATGTGTTATTACGGGGCTATTATCAAAGGACTATGCCAGTACCGGGTTCTATTTATTACTAGCTGGCTTTGTTATCTTTATTGTTTTGCATATTATCCAATATAAGATGATGTATCGATGCCGTTGCCGTAAATGTCAAAGCACGGAGGTTTTTGATATGAAACGTTTGATTGTAACCGGAGTGAAACATCGTTGTCC
>CAKVJS010000270.1 GCA_934754755.1 uncultured Erysipelotrichales bacterium | reverse complement strand
TGATAAGACTCGTAAATTAGAAGTAGATTTAGGAGATATCGAAGGTGGTAAAACAACCGGTGAAGGAAAGGGTCATAAAGATATTACTTTCTTAGTAACCGTAAATGATGATGCTATAGATGCTACAATAACCAATGTTGCAAAGGTTTCGGGAAACAATGGAAAAGATACAACAACACCGGATGAAGGTGGAACGGGTAGTGTTGTTGTCACTAAACATGAACCAAACGGACAAGCAACCAAGAAAGTAGAAAACACATCAAGAAAAGATGGATCTACAAAAGTTGGTGACGTCGTAAAATACACAATTCATGCAACCAATGAACAAACAAATTCAACTTGGATGAATGCAAAATTAAGCGATGTATTGCCAAAGGGAATTACCTTTGACAAGGCGAAAGCAAACCTACAAGTCAATGGAAAAGTCGTAGACAAATATTCGTATGATGAAAAGACACGTAACTTACAAGTAGACCTAGGAAATATTGAAGGTGGAAAAAGTGATGGAAGTGGTAAAGATCAAAAGGATATTACGTTCTTAGCGACAATCAATGATGATGCATTGGGACAAACTGTAGAAAATATCGCAAAAGTATCGGGAGATAATGGAAAAGATACAACGACACCAAGTAATGGAAACAATAAGATTGATGTTGGAGAAAGTAAAGCACGTGGAGTAGCTACGAAAGAAGTAGAAAATACATCAAGAAAAGATGGATCTACAAAAGTTGGTGACGTATTAAAATATGCGATTCATGTTACCAATGAACAAAGCAACTCTACTTGGACGAATATTACACTAAAAGACCCTTTACCAAAAGGAATTACCTTTGATAAAACAAAAGCCAATGTACAAGTAAATGGTGCAACAGCGGCGTATGATTATAATGATCAAACGAGAATGTTTACGATATCGTTAGGAAATATTTTTGGTGGTAAAAGTGACGGAAGTGGAAAAGAACAAAAAGATATTACGTTCTTAGTAACGGTAAATGATGATGCTTTAGGAACCACGATTAAAAATGTTGCGCAAGTTAGCGGAGAAAATGGTACCGATGTAACGACACCAAGTAGTGGGAGCAATAGTAGTTCAGTAACCGAACATAAACCAAATGGAATAGCGGTAAAGAAAGTTGAAAATATAACCAGAGCAGATGGAAAAACAAATGTTGGAGATGTATTACAATACTCTATTCACGTTACGAATGAACAATCCAATTCGACTTGGACAAAAGCAGAGTTAGAGGATGTATTACCAGCTGGGGTTACCTTTGATAAAACAAAAGCGAATGTACAAGTCAATCATAAAGATGCTTTATATTCATATGACGATAATTCACGAAAGTTAAACGTCACTTTAGGTGATATTAAAGGTGGAAAGACAGATGGTAGCGATAAGGATATAAAAGATGTTACTTTCTTAGTAACCGTCAATGATACAGCCTTAAATACTACTATAACGAATGTTGCCAAAGTAACCGCAAGTAATGGTAGTGACAAGACAACACCAATTG
>CAKVJS010000269.1 GCA_934754755.1 uncultured Erysipelotrichales bacterium | reverse complement strand
CTATAATAGCATAAATTAAATAGTCTAGTAGACTATCAATTAAAAACGTTATGTATGGTTGCGACCCAACCAATCATGCAAAGGATAGACAGGAGTGATCGTATGGCAATGATAGAATTTAAAAATGTAGAAAAATATTATGGTGATTTTCACGCATTAAAAAATATCAACTTAACATTTGATAAAGGAGAAGTTGTTGTTGTTATTGGACCTTCTGGCTCTGGAAAAAGTACCATGCTTCGTTGTATCAATGGTTTAGAGACTATCACATCAGGAGAATTATTAATTAATAATGTAGATATCCACAATAAGGATACGAAATTAACTGAAATACGCAAGAATATAGGGATGGTTTTCCAACATTTTAATCTATACTCTAATATGACAGTATTAGAAAATATTATTTTAGCACCCACTAAAATTTTAAAACAAGATCGTCAAGAGGCGATTGCTATGGCAGAGAAATTTTTGAAAAAAGTGGATATGTACGATAAAAAAGATGTATATCCAAAAACCCTATCCGGTGGGCAAAAACAACGGGTGGCCATTGCTAGAGGCTTAGCCATGAAGCCGGAAATGCTATTATTTGATGAACCAACATCGGCTTTAGATCCAGAAACAATCGGTGATGTATTACGTGTTATGAAAAAGTTAGCACGCGATGGAATGTCGATGATTGTTGTTACCCATGAAATGGGATTTGCTAAAGAGGTGGCGGATCGTATTGTTTTTATGGCAGAGGGTCAAGTATTGGAAGACAGTCGAAAGGTAAAAGATTTCTTCGCTAAGCCAAATGAAATACGGGCGCAACAATTTATTAGTAAAGTCATTAATCATTAAGGAGAATTGCCATGAAACAAATCAAAAAATGGATACAATGCTCAATTATTTTTCTATTTATAATCCAGATTGTTGGTTGTGAGGCTACCGTTATGCCATCTATTAGTCGTGAAGTCGTTGACACCATTCAAGATAAGAAAGAAATTATTTGGGGTGTCAAATACGATACCCGTTTGTTTGGTATGATGAATATTAAAACGGGGGAAGTAGAAGGATTTGATATTGATATTGCTAAAGCAATAACAAATGAAATATTAGGACCACAAGGGAAAGCTACTTTTATTGAAGTGACTTCAAAAACTCGAATACCGATGTTAAAGAATGGAAATATTGATGCTATTATTGCATCTATGACGATATCAAAAGAACGTCTGAAACAGGTAGACTTTTCAAATGTATATTTTAATGGAGGGCAATCCTTATTAGTAAAAAAAGGAAGTCCGATTAAAAATGTGACGGATCTAACTAAGAATAATACTGTCTTAGCGATTAAAGGTTCAACTTCCGCAAAGAAAATACGAGAGCATGCACCAGAAGCTAAAGTTATTGAATTGGAAAATTATGCAGAAGGATTTACTGCCTTACAATCAAGACAAGGGGATGCATTAACAACGGATAGTGCTATTTTACTCGGTATGGTAGCACAAAATAATGAATATGAAGTAACAGGGAATGTCTTTACCGAAGAGCCGTATGGTATTGCTATTA
>CAKVJS010000268.1 GCA_934754755.1 uncultured Erysipelotrichales bacterium | reverse complement strand
TTTTAATATTGCATTAATAGGTGCATGGGGGAGCGGAAAAACAAGTATAACAGATACATTGATTTCTGAATTGCAGAATAGAAAAAAGAGTGAAAAAAGGTATTTCATTTTAAAGATTAACACATTAACATTTAATGGAACAAAGAATATTATTGAGTATGTAAAAAAGTACTTTTATTGTTTATTTAAGCAATATGGCATCGTAGGATTAAATTGGAAAGAAAATGTTGCATTTTTGTCAGCTTTAGCGGATATGTTAAACGATACTGATACAAAGAGTTCGGTTATAAATATGTTGTTTAGTAGAAAAGAAACTTGTTTTTGTGATATAGAAAATGAAAGACAATTATTTATACAAAGAGTTCAACAGTTATTGTATATATCTGGAAGGAAAAATATTGTTTTTGTAATAGATGATTCAGATAGGAGTGATATAGAGGAGCAAGTACTTAAATTATTAAGTGAATTTTCATCAATTGATGGTTTAATCTCTTTGATTTTATTAGATAAAAAGCATGACATTAATTTAAGAAAATCCATAGACCTTTTAAGTATAGACCCAGGGGAGACAGACGATATAACTAATGATGTGTATATGTCAATTGATAAATATGTTCACATTAGAGTAAGAATTGAGGATGATTTTCATGTTGAGTATGAAGAAAGGATTAAACATCAGATTATTTTAGAGAATAAGGCTGTAACTAAAAAAGAGAATTGTTATATAAATTGTGATGGAGAGAGAAATACGATCAGCCTGTTTTCGTTTGTAAAAGACTATCCTACGGCTGAATTTGTTAAACAAAGTATGAACTTCTTGGGGAATTATAATATTTTAACAGAGTTATTTTTATGTAATTTAGAAAAACAGGATAAAGGATTCGGAGATTATTTTGAGGGTATTGTATTAGAGTATTTATATCATAGTAAAGAACTTCTTCCTTTTATTAGAAAAATGCTTTTAACAAAACCAGAAGAATGGGATTTCGAGTTACATAGGATAAATATGGTATGGACTAATTCATTTGGCGATGATAGATTTGATTGGCTTATACGATTGCAAAATAATTCAAATCAAATGTTTTGGATGTTATATCAATTGATTGAGGCGTCAGAAATGGTTGGAGCTATAGAAAGCAAAATTCAAAATGAAATTTTGAATTTTGTGGATTTATATGATTATTATATGATTACTAAAATGCCTGTTGAGGATCGTACATGGGAGAACAGAAAAGAAAACCCAGTTAAATATTCTGGGTTAGATGACCTTGAAGTGATTGTTTTTGAAAAAGAAGAGATAAAAACAATAAATATCTATATACAAGAAAAGCAATATGAAAAAGTGAAATTAATACTGGTAGAAAAAATAAAAGATGTTTCGAATTTCTATTTAATTTCGGCTATATTAAATGAGTTCATGGCATATTTGCGCAATATTATGAATAATTTCAGAACATTTAAAATGCAACTTAGAGAAGCGGAATTACTTGATATGAATTATCTGGACTATTTAATAAAAGAATGGCAACCAACAAAAAGTCTAACAGATAACAT
>CAKVJS010000267.1 GCA_934754755.1 uncultured Erysipelotrichales bacterium | reverse complement strand
CACTATACCCTGTAAGTAGAAATAATAAAACTTTGTCAACATATGCGAAAAAAGAGAACCTACAACACTTGTGAGAGCCGATATTATAAATATCTGACCACTAATAATAATGGATAACTGATTCCTATTCGCTCCTAACACAGAGAATAATTTATATACATCACTCAGCTCTTCAATAACAACTCTGATTATCCCTGAATTCACAAAAAAAAGTGTTATTCCTCCAAAAACAATTGGCATTAAAAATATAGGTGTTGGATCTATTTCCCCTGCATTTAATCCGGAATCCATTATATTGAATAAGCCATTTAAATCCATGCCTGTCAACAAACTACAAATTAAAAAAACTGGCACTAATCCTATCCATTTCCATTTATAATAATTAAATTGATACAGTATTAATTTCCCCACACTAGTCTTCCTTCTTCCTTAAAGCGGCGTATAATCGTTCCTCCGTAGGATGAATTAGTTCCTGCATAATTTTTCCATCTCGCAGAATCAATGCTCTATCTGTATTCGAGGCCATTTCAATATCATGAGTAACCATTATAATACATTTACCCATCCTACATAAATCCTTTAATATAGTAAAAATATCTTCTCTAGAAACACTATCTAACGCTCCCGTTGGCTCATCCGCAAATATAATATCACTGTTCGATATTAGAACTCTTGCAATAGCAACTTTTTGTTGTTCTCCACCTGATAACGAATTAACAAAAGACCCTTTGTCTGCTTTAAAATGAAGTTTTGAAAGAAGTTTATCTATTTTCTGAAAATCAACTTTCTTACGTGATAGTCTCAAATTGATTGCAATATTTTCCGATACAGGCAATGCAGATATTAAATTATAGGACTGAAATATAAAACCAATTTGTTCCCTTCTTAACTTCGCTAACTTAGAATCACTAAGTGAATAAGGATCTATTCCATTTATATAAACGGATCCATCGGAAGGCTGTAATAAACTAGCCATACACTTTAATAAAGTTGATTTCCCAGAACCACTAACACCCACGATGCTAATAAATTCTCCACACGATGCTGTTAAAGAGATATTTTTTAACACATTAATAGACTTACCATTATCCAATATAAATTTTTTGCTTACATTACGTATATCTATTGCCAAATCCTTAGATAAACTCACTTCCATAACTTACCCCTCTTATAAACGTATCTTGTTCTACTTCTTGTACCGCTCCATTAATAAAAGAAAGCAGTATCAACATTAGTATACGTATTATAAATCGTATGTCAACTAGGAATCATTTTGTAATGGAGTCGAATTATTTAACAACTCTTTCTTTATTATCAGAATATGCACACTAACCAAGAATAAAAAAAACCCCATAAAATGGGATTTTTGTGAGTGTACGCAAGGTACATAAGCATAGTAAACAAGTGTTTTCTATCTCTTTGAAAATTGTGGTGCACGTCTTGCCTTTTTAAGACCATATTTTTTACGTTCTTTAATACGAGCATCACGTGTTAGGAATCCAGCAGCTTTTAATGAAGGTCGGTAATCAGAACCGGCTTCCAATAATGCTCTAGC
>CAKVJS010000266.1 GCA_934754755.1 uncultured Erysipelotrichales bacterium | reverse complement strand
GCCCTGGTGCAGCCTTCTCCACAATATAAAAGGATAGACAAAGCCGGTGCAGATCATGTATGTTAACTAATCATCAACTAACAAGGAACTAACCTTACCACCTAATAACCTATCTAACAAAGCAATTCATCCCCTTTAACTGATATACTACGCTCACATCTCTTGAATAAGCAGGGAATTATCCTGTTCATCCTTGCTTTCGTCTTTATTCACAGCAGTTTAACACTGTCTGTTTGTCTCTGGTTCAGGTTTCCTTCCTTCATTGTTGTCCTCTTTCCCCGGCCATCCACACCTTCCATTTCATGCTTCAACACTACACTTAAGTCCAGTTGGTGCCTTCCATCTTGGCCTTTCCAGGCTCGCTCGCCCTAAAACTAAATAAGAACATTGCAATTGGTGTAAGATGGATCCTCTCGGCCTGTGTGATACGCTCAGCGGGTTGAAGATTCCCTCACCGCTGCAGCGCGCATCTTGGGATTGGTCAGGAGAAAACGAGGCCGACGAGATCTCTACGCCGAGGTCTTTCTCTTGAATCAGAACATCTTCTGGAGCGCGCAAAACGTCCCTTTGTATGCAACAGCGCCACCGCCAAGGTCAAAATTGAATTGGCAGGAAAGTAGTTCCTTCCAAAGTTTGTAAACTTCGATGCAGGTGTCTGCAAGAATTAAAGAAGGAACTACTTCCCGCCAAATGCATATGCTCCTAGTTTGACCCTGGCGGCGTTTGAGGCCTTCGCAAGGCCCGGGAACTGGGTTCGTGTCAGCACAAAGTTAACAAGCTGTTTATAAAGCATTTAATCTGTAGTACAGTACATACCATCGATGACCTCGACTGATCAAATCCCATCAGCATCTTCTGGTGCCTGGCGTGGCATTCTGATTGCCAAATCTCACCTCATCCGGAAGAGGCAACAGCACTGCTTCGTCTCCAAGGTCAAAGGTGCCAGAATATCTCCGGGAAATAATTTCGTCTGAAGTTTGTGAACTTCGATGCAGGAGTATAACTACTTTCCAGAGAATTCCAGCACCTTTGACCTTGCCGGCGTTTGAGGCCTTCGCGAGCCTCCTTTGGGATCGGCGTACTGCAGGACCGGCAGCACTAAGTTAGCAGGCTGTCTATAAGGCATTTAACCAGTAGCACAATACAATACATACCATTCCAGATGGTCCGGTCAATGATGGAATCTTTGGGAATCTGCTTCCAGACAGGCTTCAAATCTAGAGTTCGCCGGTCAGTTAAACGAAAATTGGAAAAAACAAGAAGCAACATACCTGATGCCAAATCTTTCACCTCTGTGCTTTGTGCAGATGAGTCATCTACTGTCGACAGTCGACAGTAGATGACTAAGAGCTGATTTATGCTCCCTTCACCTGCAGCAAGGTACCTCAAAACAGACTGTATATGAAATTAGCTTGACTTTTCTTCAAAGCGCCATTCATTTTCACAAAGGATCTGTGCCGGGTGCAGGTCACTCACCGATAATAACAAGAACTGCATTGCTGATTCTTTTGTGTGCGTTGTAATTTTTGAGTTTCAATCATTCCGAACATTTCCC
>CAKVJS010000265.1 GCA_934754755.1 uncultured Erysipelotrichales bacterium | reverse complement strand
TACTACAGACTCGACGCAACGATTACAGAACCGCGAATTGTTCTCAACAATACTTGATATCAACTTGAACACCACCAACTACCATTGACTTGGTGCAATTGACCAAGGACAACTACGAATACGGAACCTAAGTGCTATTGAACTAAAGCTTTGATCTTGTTCAACATCAATTGCTTTATTGTTATAGCACCGCGTGGGAAGGATAAAAGAAGAAAGAACAATTGTTCTTTGAAACAAAGTTAAGTTAAAGTGAATTAAGGTTTATCGAATACACTAAAGTCTTTTACTATAGGGCTTTAACAAACCAGCATCGGCAATACTCGACAGCATCAACAATACAAGACAACGTCAACAACACTTGACGACACCAACGACATAAGGAGACTTCGACAACATCTACAGCAACAACTTGAACGTTATCAACCGTCATTGACTTGGTGAACTTCACCAGGGACGACTACATCAACAACATCCGAACGCTATTGAACTTGAACCTTGACCATCGACGTCAATTGTTTATTGTTATAGCATTCCATTGGGAAGCAATTGAACCACTCAAGAAACAAAGCTAAGTTGATTTAAAAGTTTGTTAACGTTAACGCTTTTCTTTCACAGTTTCGCACAAGTCCAACCAATCAAGGAGCATCACAGTGGCGTCCAGCCAAGGTGAGAAGTACTTCCACGTTGGAACTCATATCGTTTCTGCTATTGAAGACAGGGAAAGTATCAACATCGTCATACACGTTGTTTGGGAAACCCGAGTCAACGAAAGTCAGGAAGCAATTGAGACATTGAATCTTGGAACAATCAGCGAGTGTCCTATCCTTCGAGCTAGCGAACAAGAACTGGTTGAAGGTCAACTGCGTGGCAAAACTTTGAAGATCCAAACTGTGTTTGTTTATATCTGAGGGACGCTTGAGTACTACCTTTAAAGGTTAACTGAGCCTACCTTACCTCTGTCTACCCCTTATTTGTTTATAACCCCTTGAGTTAGTCTTTCTTGAGGTTATCCGTTTTAAAGTTAACAAAGCATTGTCTCAATTCTTTCTTCTACCCGTTCTTAATACAATTGAGGACGTAGTGGAGGTCATCTTTTAAATTGCGAATACGATTATCCGAACTGTGATACGCATTAACGACTACTAAAAACCGGCAAAAACATTGCAAAAAGACAGGAATATAGGAAAAACGAAGAAAGTTTAAGCCAATTAAACTATCTACGACAGGCCTAAAGCACGAACTTTATATTCGAAACATTCAACAACTGGTCATTTCGACAAACAATCAGGAATCTCGGACAAAATTCAAGACAGCTACACGGAATCAATTCACCAGAAGAGGTTGACCAAATACTCAACACCATGTCTGACCTGAACAACGAAAACGACGCTATCAACCAACAGCTTAGGGACAAGCGAATGAGTGCAGAATCTTCTGATACTGTCAGGGGAGCATTCCATCCCACCATTGAGCATCATGACGAAGCTATCCACGAAGAAGAGCACGACAACGACCACGACAACGACAACGACAACGATAATGACAACGAAACAGGC
>CAKVJS010000264.1 GCA_934754755.1 uncultured Erysipelotrichales bacterium | reverse complement strand
AGTTTAAACCCGGTTTTCACGTATTTAGGTTCTATCTTTTTTTTACAAGAGAAGTTCTCTTTTGATACGGCGATTGCTTTTTTTATTTTGATTGTTGCGTTAATCTTAGTTACGATTGGTAAAAAGGAAGCCGCTTAAAGTATCAAAAATAAGCATGCCAACAATGCATAATTTGTTGTTGATGAATATCATCCACTTTTTCAGGATGCCATTGTACAGCCAAAATACGATCCTTTTCAATACCCTCAATAATACCATCTTCACTTATGGCATTAATCGTAAATCCTGGTGCTACCATATCAACACTTTGGTGGTGATAGGAATTGGTCATAAATTGTCCATTGGTGTATTTTGAAAGATGGGTATTTTTTTGAATTGTAACAAGATGACTATACAGATCTGCCTTGCTTTGCATATGATGTAAGGCTTTTGGGCGCATAGAGGGAATATCTTGTAATAACGTGCCATGAAAGAAAACATTGATCGTTTGAATTCCACGACAAATGCCTAAAATAGGTTTATTTGCTTGGACGAATAAAGAAATCAGGGTGAACTCCATTTGTTCATATAATGGATCCTCGATAACCGTCGTTTTATGAAGGGTTTGGTTATACCACTTAGGATCTATATCACAGCCACCTGAAAGAAGTAATCCATCACATGTAGCAACAAGCGTTTCATAGGTTGACATACTACTTGGGGTTGTTATGATAAGATCCATATTTTCTTTTTTTAACATGGTGTAATAGGTGTTGTATAGGTATAACATTGCCCCTTGATTGGTTACACGAATGGGGCTAACAATGCGCAGTGACATACGATCTCTCCTTTTGTTTTATCGTATTGTAAAAAAAAAATAAAAGTCCTAAAAACAGGCCAATATCGATATATTATTTAGACAGATAGAAAGAGCTATGGTATACTTTTAGTAAAAAGATAGATAATTATCGATAAGGCAGGTAGAAACATGAATTATGAAGATATTATGAAAAATATACAGTTTGAGATTCTTGGTGCGGTTTTAATTATTGTACTCGTTATCTTTTTTACTTATCGAAATATACAGTTAAAAAAATACCGGAAAGAATTAGTGCTTTTGGAAAATAAATTCCATGCGCTAAAGTCCTTACCTATTCAATATCGCTTAGGAAGGATGCAGGGGATTGCGAATAATATCCCAGAAATCATGCCTAGGTATGAAAGATATGCAGCTGATTATGAGGTGATTGCCGCGTATCAATCCGATGTATTAGCTTTGCAGCTGAGCGTTTTGGATGAACAGCTATACGCGAATCGAATAAAGGGTATGAAAAAAGCGATGCTTGATTTGCGTCTCAATATTGAAAGTAATGAATCAAATGCAAAAAAATTATTAACCGAGATCGAAAAAGTAACCGAAATTGAAAATATGCAGCGTTTAGCTATTATTAAAATCAAAGAATTATATCGAAAAACCCAGGATATGTATGCAGCCGTACGCTTTTCTGTCGAAGACTTTGTTCCACAGGTAACTGCAGTTATAAAAAGTATAGAAGCTGACTTTGTGACACTAGAAGAT
>CAKVJS010000263.1 GCA_934754755.1 uncultured Erysipelotrichales bacterium | reverse complement strand
CTGTTTTACAAAGGAGGTTTAGTGTTAAAGGATAATACATAGGGGATATTTATATGGAATATTTAGTTATTCTAACAGTCATTTTAACTTTGTTAATCTCTTGTTTGGAAAAACTAACAATAACGACAAATAACCTTCTCTAGTATTACTTTAATTAATGCTAGACCTACCAGAAAAATGAAAAAGCGAGGATCACACTCGCTTTTTCTTTACTTTAATTAATGCTAATAAAAGTATAGTATCCATAAAGTCAATTTGTTACGATGCTGATATTATAAGTAATTCATCTTTGATCAACTTATTGATTTCGTTTAATAATATTATTAATTAATGCTTCCCCTGGAAAATCAGTTACAACAATACCTGTATGCTTAAGTTGTTCACCTTGTTTATCCATATACTCAGAAGTTAATACATTGGTACCTTCAAAAGCAATGGTTGCTATACCGATAAACCAATTAACCCTTGGAAAATCAGGATATGATCCTGCCCATCCAGGATGAGTTAATCCGGTCGCCAGTCTTGGTGCGCCTATTCCGGGACTGCTGTGTCCACTAACCACAAAATAAGGAAATGAACCACCAGAACCAGATAAATAGGTGATAAATGTATGTCTTCCATTATCATTATTGGCCTTATTTATATGATCTTTAACGCCTACCCATTTATCGTATAAACTCCAGTTAGTACTTAGGTGATAATTATCCTGGATATCAAAATTAGCAGGATAACTAATACCATATCTTGCACCAAGGAAATTATTTAATGTAACTACCTTTCCACGTACTTGTTGTAAGGAAGGATTATTATCATATCCTGTATAAAAAAGATCATGATACGCTGGATTATCAAAATATTGGTTTAAGATTCGATTGAATTCCCCATCCTTTACTTTACTATATTCTTGCTTTAAACGCATAAATACAGTCTCTCGCGGATTTTCTTGAAGAAATTTCTTCAGTGTAGTTAATACATCATCAAGATTACTATGTAAATAAACAAGACCATGGTGAATGGAAAAAGCATTATCATAGGCTCTGACACGAATATCTATATATCGAATTCCTACGTTCAATTGATCTTCCAAGGATAATCCCTGTGTCTGCACAATATCTCCACCCCAACCTAAAGACATGGTATCATGCGTACCTGGTATCGATAGTTCCGATAATTTTTTCGTATCTTGCAGTCCTGACATCCATCGCCTATTTCTAGAACCAAAATCAGAAATAGAGCGCAAATAAGCAGGATGATAATGTGCAAGCACCTGGGATGGAAAGAAAACACTAATCGCCATCATACATAGAACTACCATTACCATTATTTTACTTATATTTTTCATCATATGCCCCTCTTTTTAATAACCATAAATAGTAATATATTCCTTATAATATATTTATTTTATCATTAATATCTTAACATAACTATTTATATTATTCTAGTATATTTTATATATTATCTATTAATAATATATCCATATATTGACAATTGTATAAAATAGTATAAATATTGATAATTTTTCGTCGATTGCATAAAAAAAACACCTGATTAGGTGTCCATACTTAAAACTTATTTCTTATTAAATACCCTACTATAC
>CAKVJS010000262.1 GCA_934754755.1 uncultured Erysipelotrichales bacterium | reverse complement strand
ATCTCAGCCAGCGGCTACGCATAGTCTGGTCTTATTGTGGCGGGAAATTAGGCACAGTGAAGGTTTTTTCCCTTTTTCCTCCCGAGATATCTCGTTTTCGCGGTAACAAGTTGTTACTCCCCTAAAGCGAATCATCTGGCAGGTGCCTAAATCGGTTACCTAGCAGGTATAAGTGCTGGCTTAACGGACATTGCCTGGGCCCTGTTACACAGTTAGAGAAGCATCTTGTTTTCGAATCTAAACGTGAAAATCCCTTCGATCAGGCCTGGCTGGGACACGATTCCCTCGCACAAGTGCGGGGTAAAGGCCTTCGCGTCAGACAAGATCAGTTAAACAATATGGTATGCCTTCGCAGCGGTACGGGTTCTGGAGTCTTTGGACAACCGTCGGCCTGCGAACAACGCGTTTGACGCGTCGCCTAGCGGGGGAACGCCCGAGGTCCTCGAAGACAAACAACCGCTCAACAGAGAGATCGGAGAGGGGTATACACGAGGGCAAGCCCGCGGTATTCCCTACAGCGAGGCTCTCTGCTTCGCAGAAGCTTCGTAATCGATTCCTCAATGGGGGCACCATATGTTAGAGGGATATCCAGTGGGATAGACCGCCTAACAAAGACACAACTCTAAAGCTATGCCTGACTCCTAATACTAACCCGGGAGCCTTGGGAATAAAGGAGAGGAATCAAATACTTACAGAACGCAGCAAAGAACGCTATCAAATAAATCAAATCTTCTGGGGGCTGTTAACCATGTAGTTGTTGTTCTATCTAAATCTATCTCTGGTGTACAAAGGTTTATCTATCTACCAGTCAGTTTACTGCCATGCTACTAACCTCACTCTTCCCTATCACTCATATAAAATATGAGGCTCGCTGGCCAGCATCTCGGTGTCAGCTAGGGCCTGTAGTTAAACCACCCTAGTACTATCTTAGCAAGTCTAGAGGGCCCCAGTTTTCCCTAGCCTAACCTTGATGGCCGGCCGTTAGCGGTTTTACCGCTAACAAATGGTGGTACTACGAGAGAGATCTCAAGACCTTGGCGGTATACCCAATCCCCATATAATGAAAGGAAGGTGTCACACTGGCAACTCGCTGTCGGACGGAGAATCAATCTCGTTGCGTGAGGGACGCCTGAGCGCACGTTTCAGTGTACGTACACAGCGGTCGTCATCCTACCCATGTATAGGTAGAAGGCTCAACGCGGTGAATGCAGGTACGTCATTCTGTGGTTGCGGAGCAGCAGGGGATGGCGCTGTAGTCTAGCGGAAATCGGTCAATCCGGCGCACATCTATCCCGAGATATGGTAAAATGATCGGGATGTAAAACGGTAGATAATGCGATGTCATGTGGAGATCGCGGTCGATGTCTTCCATGGTGGTTCACCTTTAAGCTATAGTAGAGGTCGCCGGGTAAGAACATCGAGGGTGGATATCTCAGCACGGTCCTGAGATTCCGAGCATCAAGCAGCTTCTGGAAAGAAAGCGCCCTTCATGAGCTCTCCAGGTCTACGGTCAGTCCTGTAAAGGCGGAGGAAGCAATAGTCCTCCTACGATCATCATCAGCGAGCATGCGCTCGAAAACGGAAAACCAGAGAAAAGAAATAAAG
>CAKVJS010000261.1 GCA_934754755.1 uncultured Erysipelotrichales bacterium | reverse complement strand
CCATGACTTAAAGCATTGAAAAAAAAGGTGACATTATTTTCACGATTTGTAGTACTAATTTGACACCCTGTTACAACCGTGCATAGGAAACATAGTATTATAAGTATTTTTTTCATTTTTACCCCTCTTTTTTATAATTTTATCATACTGCTTTTTTTATTTCTATAGCTTACAAATTAGATTCAGTGTTATACTAAGAATATGAAAAGGAGTGATTTTATGAAAGTTGGTATTATTGGTTCTGGTCCCATTGTTGAAACCTTTGTAGAAGCCACGAAAGGATGCACTGGCATAACATTACAAGCTATATATTCTCGCAGTATAGAGAAGGCTAAAGATCTTGCAAAAAAATTTGTTATTCCTACTTATTACGATAACATGGAGGATTTTCTACATGCGAAAGATGTGAATTTTATTTATGTAGCCTCACCCAATGCCTTGCATTATCAACATACCATGCAAGCATTAGTCGCTGGTAAAAATGTTATTTGCGAAAAGCCGTTCACTTCAACACCCGAGCAATTATTGGAACTTATAGAATTAGCGAAGAAAAAACAATTATTTTTATTTGAAGCTATCACAACGATTCACTTACCTACGTACCATAAAGTAAAGGAATTATTACCTACTTTAGGAACTATAAAAATGGTACAATGTAACTATTCACAATACTCTTCTCGTTATGATCTATATAAAAAAGGAGAAATCACAAATGTCTTCAACCCAGATATGTCTGGAGGCACTTTAGTAGATCTGAATATTTATAACATTCATTTTGTAATGGGGCTATTTGGTAAACCTAAGCATGTACAATACTATCCGAATAAAGGTCCAAATGGAGTGGATACTTCTGGTATTGCCTTATTAGAATATGATAACTTCCTATCGTCTTGCATCGCAGCCAAAGATAGTGCATCAAAATGTATGCTCCAAGTGCAAGGTGATAAAGGATATATTACCATTATGGATACACCAAATCAATGTTATAATTTAGAGTTAACACTATTAGATGGTACAAATGAGAAATATGCTTTACAAGCAAATGAAAATCGTATGTACTATGAGCTTTGTGATTTCTACGCATGTTATCAAAGAGAAGATTACAATGGTTGTTATGATCTATTACCACATAGTCTATCAGTCTTACAAACTATCACAGCATTACGTAAAAGTGCTGATATTGAATTTAAAGAAGATCATTAACTCAAACAAAAAAAGGAGAGATTACTTTCAATCTCTCCTTTTAATTTATGTTTAAAATTATACTCTAATTAGATTTATTACTTTATATCTTTTAGGTACTAATAATAATATAATAAGTTTTGTGGTAGCTGCTTAAGGGTAGTACTGTAAATCCACACATATAGTATTACTTCTTTTGCGGTAATTATACCACAAAGGGAGGGTAGATAATGTGGGAGACTATCCTATGTATTTTAATAATCCTATATCAAATAAAACAAGGATTAGACGCCATTATAGCTTTTATTGGCTATATTAAAAAAGGCAAAAAATACATAAATAAAAAAAAGAAGGGCCACTAACCCCCTTCTTTTTTAGTCAAGTAGACTTGTGGGTAACTATCCTTAGACATATTGATGTCTATATATAATAT
>CAKVJS010000260.1 GCA_934754755.1 uncultured Erysipelotrichales bacterium | reverse complement strand
GGTAATATTGTTGGTGTAACCTCTGCTATAATTATTGGTGGTCCAGGTTCCTTATTTTGGTTATGGGTTTCCGGTTTTTGTGGAATGGCCACCGGATTTGTAGAGGCTACTTTAGCGCAATTATTTAAATATAAACATAATAATAGTTTTATTGGTGGAATCCCTTATTATGGACGATATCTACTCGGTAACCGTAAACGGATTGGGGTAGTAATTAGTGGTATTTATACGATGTACGCATTGGTTGTTATTCCCTCTCAATTATTCAGTGTATTTAGTGCTACCGGATCTATTTTTGATTTATTTAGTTCGCAACCAATTGCCCGTCTCTCTGCCCCTTTTATAAGTATAGGAGCATTATTATTTCTTTGTTGTCTATTTCTAATCCGTCATGGCGTTGCTTCGGTTATTAAACTAACGAATAAATTAGTTCCTTTTCTTTTTGTTATTTATACATCGATTGCTTTATTTTTAATTTTACTTCATTATGATATGATTGGCCGTTTTTTTATACAAGTAGTAGTTGGGGCCTTTAAACCAAAGGCCATGTTTAGTGGAGGCCTAGCTGTCGCCATTGAACAAGGTATTCGACGTGGATTGATGAGTCATGAGGCGGGACAAGGAACGATTACTATGCCCGCTGCAACAGCCTCCGTTAAACATCCTGTATTTGTTGGCTTTAGTCAGTCCATTGGGGTTTTTGTTACTAGTTTTTTAATCTGTACCATTACGGGTCTTCTCGTTGTTTTCTTTCAAATCGATAACCCAAAAATCACCGGTGAAACAATCACCATATTTGTACAAAGTATACAATATCTATCACCAAGACTTGTTAGCCTGCCATTTGAGATTCTGATGCTTTTTTGTTATGGAATGTTTTCCTTTTCCGTTCTTATCAGCCTTTTAGCTTTTATTGATATCGCGAGTAAACAAGTATCCCATCGAGTGCTAAAATACAGTATTAAAGTAACAACCTGTTTTATATGTATACCTTTAGGTATCATAAGCGTTTGGATGGATTTAGGAATCGAAAAAGTATGGTTTATTGGTGATCTTGCGAATGGGATTATGGTACTTATAAATTTCCCGCTTTTAGTACTTGGTTTTCCTTATGTAAAAAAGGCTTTGTTGCAGTATAAAAAACAACCACACCTTGCCTTCTATGATACCCATATTGGTGCTTCTTTACCTTCTTGGCATAAAGAGGAAGATACTAATTGATTACTATTTTGGCCAAACAAAGAAATAGCCAAAAGGTTCCATAGTATTTTCATTACGCCACTGTAAAACAACATATAACGCTTGTACATCTGGTGTAATATTTTGTACTTGTTTATAAATAATAGGGTGCTTATTGTTATCCAAAACAAATTCCTGTTCATCAATTTTTTTTCCAGTCTGATCCATAATGGTAATCAAAACATGACTATGTACAGACTCAATTACTTCCATTTGTAATTGGAGAGATTTGGTAAAAGGAATCGTATTATATTCATCCAACTCTTCATTTGCTTCATTTATAACATGATAATCAATAAAGGATAAGGGGTTTTTATTACTTTCCTTAATATTTTTATCAGAATTTTCCAGTCGCCCTTTTTTTAACTTCGTATTACTACGCATTGTCT
>CAKVJS010000259.1 GCA_934754755.1 uncultured Erysipelotrichales bacterium | reverse complement strand
ATCGAAAACCTAACGCCAAGTAAAGATGGTAAAAATCTAATTGGTCATACCTTAAAATATACAATCAATGCTAGCAACGAAGAAAAGACAACCACATGGAAAGATACTAAAATAGAAGATATCTTGCCAGAGGGTATTACGTTTGATAAGACAAAAGCAAACCTACAAATAAATGGTAAAACAGTAACAGACTATACGTATGATGCAGCAAGTAGAAAATTAACTATTCCATTAGGGGATATTTATGGCGGTACAAGCGAAGGAACCAATAAGGATACTAAATCAGTAACCTTTGAAGTTTCAGTGAATGAATTTGCACTAGATACAACGAGCGACTCTTGTCGGCTTAGTAATATAGCACAAGTTATAAGTAGTAACTACACTCCTATTTCAACAAATGAAAGCAGCATACTCATTAGTAGAAAGATGGGTGGGATAACTGCAAGAAAAAGAGTAAAAAATTTATCTCGTAAAGATGGTGCTACGCAAGTAGGAGATACACTAGAGTATACAATTCGCGCATGGAACTATGAGCCGAATTCCATATTATACAATATGACGATAGATGATACGGTACCCAAAGGTGTAACATTTGATAAAGAAACGGCAAATGTTGCCTTAGATGGTACGCCGGTTAAATATGAATATAATGATTCCACTAGGAATTTGAACGTATTTGTAGGAAATGTGTTTGGTGGACGAAGCGATAGAAAAGGCCAAACTGTTCATTTAATTACATTTAGAGTAACCGTAAATAAGGGTACTGAAGGACAAGATATTTCGAATATTGCGAAAGTAACCGGTAGTGGTAGAATTGTAATAGCAGATAATCAACCGGAAGGAAAGGTAATTAATGAAGTACAAAATCTTTCTAGACAAGGTGGAATTACAAATGTAGGAGATACACTTCGCTATACAGTTCACGTTTCCAATAGAACGAGAAATTCAAGATGGTCAAATGTTAAAGTGAATGATGTATTACCTGCTGGAATTACCTTTGATAAAACAAAGGCAAATGTGCAGTTAAATGGGAAAAAGGTAGAAAATTATTCCTATAATGAAGCCACGAGACTGTTAGAAGTAGGTCTAGGGGTTATTAATGGACCTAATACTAGCGGAAATAACGGGGATCAAAAAGATTTAACTTTTGATGTAACCGTAAATGATGATGGGTTAGACAAAACAATTACAAATGTTGCTAAAGCATCGGGAACTGGGTATGAAGGGGAAACCTATTCAGCTGAAGGAACCATTAGTACAAATGTAATCAAAGGAGAACCAAACGGACAAGCAACCAAGAAAGTAGAAAACACATCAAGAAAAGATGGATCTACAAAAGTTGGTGATGTATTACAATACACAATTCATGCAACTAACGAACAAACGAACTCTACTTGGACAGGTGCTAAGTTAAGTGATGTATTACCAAAAGGAATTACCTTTGATAAAGAAAAAGCGAATCTAAAAGTCAATGGAGAAACCGTTAAGTTTAGCTATGATGATAAGACTCGTAAATTAGAAGTAGATCTAGGAGATATCGAAGGTGGTAAAACAACGGGTGAAGGAAAGGGTCATAAAGATATTACTTTCTTAGTAACCGTAAATGATGATGCTATAGATGCTACAATAACCA
>CAKVJS010000258.1 GCA_934754755.1 uncultured Erysipelotrichales bacterium | reverse complement strand
AAATCATATTGTTTTTCTATATTTTTAATAATTCGGTGGAATATAATTCCAGTGATAATGATATGCCAAATATAAATAAGAAACCCTATACAAAACATAACTAGACAGAATACAAAAAGGAAAAAATCACCAAATGTCTTAGGTTGCTGAATAAGCCAACAAAAAACCATAAAAAGGGATACTAAAACACTAATTATGAATGCAGTGTTGACATAGGGTACTTTGAATTTCTGGATAGCATCTACTTTACGCTTTACCTTCTGTTTATACCAAACATTGGCTTTATCATATTTTATATGTGCATCATACATTTCATGTAAATGGGCAAGTTGTTCCTCTTTACTAGGCGGCTCTATAATAGTATAGCGATTTCTTTTACGTATAAGTAAATACTCAATAATAAGGAAACATAAAAGGCCTAGCATGATAATTATTATAATATAGCCATCACCCAGCCATTCCATTGCTGTTTTTTCAGGTCCATTTTTAGTTAAAAAGTAATAAATACCACATAATCCTAGAGATGTTCCAACTGTCATGGGTTTTTTAAATGGCCTTTGTGCCGCATCCATAGTTCTTTTATCAAGCATACGCCATATTAATGTCTTACTAAAAATATCATATTCAACCGCTAACCCTGTGCCCCTTTTATCGGCATAACCATCATCCGTATCTAAATAAATCTTGGTAAATATTGTATTCCTCATTAACTCCTTTTTACTTTGGTACCTCATAATTATAGAGACAGGGATGCATAAAATACTAACATTAGGGTAGATTCATCTATGTAGCAAGACTGTTCAAACATTAATGAAACCACAAATTCCTCTATCATGTATGCAGATGGGTCAGCTCCCGGATAAAAGCTATCCAGCCTCCAATTCTCTCCTATCCGAGATATTGTAAGCTTCACTCCTTTCCTACAGCTGGATACAAATTACTTGCTCATCACTGTATCCCCTTGATTTTAATCTTGAGTAAAAACATGTAAATGTAACTATTCCTGTGCTGGTGATAATAACCTCTTTAATAAGCTTTGCTTTGTTCTTTGCAAATGAAGATGCTTCTTATAAATACTTTTTCGTCCCTTTAACTACATTATTATTCTCTATTTTTAACAAAATCATGTGACTCTGATAGATATTTTCTTACCCTCTTAATAGTGGATTCCTTAACTTTAATTGCTTCATTTATGTATTACCAATTCTATTAAGATCAATGTATACTGCATATCCCCCAGCGGATTTAATTATCATTAGTCTCTTAACAGAACTATAATCTTTTATTGAGACCTCCAACATACTAATTTCCTATTCACATATATTGCTAACCTTGCCGCACTCCAAATCACCGATATGTATAAGAACTTTAGTGAATGGTGTGTTTTTCATATACGACCTCTAGATCATACTTCTATCAATTTTTCTCCATATGATATTCTTCTAAAAATATCATATTCAGCAGCAAATCACCTTTCTCCCATGCTATTATCCACATGTAAAAATAATCTTAGTTGCACTCATTACTCTCTAAATCATATTGTTTTTCTATATTTTTGATAATTCGGTGGAATATAATTCCAGTGATAATGATATGCCAAATATAAATAAGAAACCCTATACAAAACATAACTA
>CAKVJS010000257.1 GCA_934754755.1 uncultured Erysipelotrichales bacterium | reverse complement strand
AACGATAACACATATGATGATATATTACCTGATAAGGAAATAGATTGTGTTATGCACTTTACGCTTAACCAACCAGGACTTACAGAGATTATATTTGAACAAAATGGTTCTATTGCTAAATTTAAGGTTACTGTTTAATTAATAATATTACGGGTAAAGGGTTATTTAGTATATCCTGGTGTAGTGAATGAATGATAGCATTAATATGGTAAAACGAAATAAGATAGTGATAAATGATTTTTATATGTTTTCTGTGTAAAAGACTGTTAACTCTTAATAGTCTTTTTTATTAGGGCTATTTTCTAAGAGCAAGATTTCATGCCATAACATAGGAATGGTTTTTCATATATATTGTTATTATGTGTTTTTATAGGTGATATACGGTAATATTTCGTCGTTTTTTATTGCGCCTAGTATTGTTATTCATATATACTAGTGAAAAGGAGTGTATTTATGATAACGTTTATTATAATTTATGGCATTATCAATTATAATGCTTTAGTACGTATTAGAAATAGGGTAAGAACTAATTGGGCGCAAATAGATGTAGTTTTAAAACGCCGCGCTGATTTAATTCTGAATATGGTAGCAACCGTAAAAGGTTACGCTAGCCATGAAAAGGAAACATTAGAAAGTGTTATTAATGCTAGAAACAGATATCTAAGTTCTGGGTCAACGGAACAACAAATTGCAAATGCGGGTCAACTTACTTCCGCGTTGGATCGGCTGATGGTACTTACGGAAAGATATCCAGATTTAAAGGCAAATACAAGTTTCAATGATTTACAAACAACACTAAGAGAAACAGAAGATAAGATTCAACATGCAAGACAAGCCTATAACGATAGCGTTTATGAATATAGTAATAAGATAGAATTATTTCCCAGTAATATTGTTGCTTCTCTAGGTAAGTTTAAGCCGATGCCTTTATTTGAAGTACACGAACAAGATAAAGAAATACCGGAAATGAATTTTTAAATAAGCGTAGTTATTTTTTAATTATAAGTTTTAGCAGTTAGATGTCGCAGAGGCGTATTAAGTAGTACATAGTATAATCCATATAAATATAAAGAAGGAAGATAGAAATGAGTATAGTTGTTATAGTGATATTAGTTATTTATTTTAAAAAGAATCCCCATAAACTTTCAAGGATTTATTTCAAGCTGAAAGGTTCAATTTTTAGCGATGGAAGTCATTTACCAAAGAGTTATCATGAAGTAAATTTTTTTCGTAATATTCCATGTAAGGAAGATGTTTTTCGTTTTTATTATCTAAATAAAATAATGGGTAAAGTCGATTTGATTGCATTAAAAGCAGGACTATTATCAGCTATTATTCTACAATGGGTACAAAAGGGTAATGTTTCGATCCAAGAAAGTGAAAATATCATTACGCGGATAGCAGGATCTGGAAAACAAAGATATAAACTAAAGTTACATTTACAAAGTTCCTTGGAGAATGAATGGGAAAGGTTATTATTCCACTTTTTTCGACAAGCTGCTGATGAAGTGGGAGTTGTTACACAAAGCAGTTTTGAACAATGGTACATTAATAATCCTATGTTATTAGAAGAATGGTTTAATCAAGTTGATCAGGGTGTTGTTAAACAATTAATAGAAAATGGGGACTGTACTGTGA
>CAKVJS010000256.1 GCA_934754755.1 uncultured Erysipelotrichales bacterium | reverse complement strand
ACAACTGATAAGGTAAATAAACAGAAAAGTGAAGCAGGTAAATCATAAACGAGGATAACTCGTTTTTTTTAAGGAGGAATTACATGAAAAAGAATGACTACTTTGAGGCTACTTGCATAGATATGACGCATGATGGAAAAGGTGTCATTAAATATAAGGACTTTACCTATTTTGTAAATCACATGTTACCAGGTGAAGTGGGTAAAGTAAAAGTCATAAAAATATTGAAGAGTTATGGTATAGTACGATTAATAGAACTGATTAAGGTCTCACCAAATCGTAACGATCCCAAGTGTTCAATATTTAAACAGTGTGGAGGATGTCATTTACAACACTTAACTCTCCAAGGACAACAAGAATATAAAACAAAACGAGTTAAAGATACGTTAGCGAGAATTGGTCACTGTGATGTATTTGTACAGGACTGTATTATGATGGACGATCCATGGTACTATCGTAATAAAGTACAGATGCCTATTGGATATAATGGTAATCAAATGGTAGTAGGATTTTATAAACAAAGAACGAATGAAATCATTCCTTGTCAAGAGTGCTATATTCAAAATAAGGAATCCAATGCGATTATTCAAGATATAACAGGACTATGTCAAAAATATCATATTAGCCCATATGATAAGGAAACAGGGAAGGGTAACTTACGTCATGTCCTAACAAAATTTGGTAGTCATACAAATGATATCATGGTTGTCTTTATTACGAATGAACGAGTACTTCCCCACATTGAGGAAATTATTCATTTCTTAACTAAGAAATATCCCAATATTAAAACGATTATGCAAAATATCAACCAAAGGCAAGATAATGTTATCTTAGGCAAGGAAATACATGTATTATATGGGCCAGGATATATTCAAGACACCTTGCTTGGTAATACCTTTAAAATATCTCTACATTCCTTTTATCAAATTAATCCGATGCAAACAGAAAAACTGTATACAACAGCCATTCAATTAGCCGATATAAAAAAAGACGATATCGTTATCGATGCCTATTGTGGAATTGGAACTATTGCTTTAAGTGTCGCTAAACATGTCCAGCGTGTGTATGGAGTAGAAATTGTCCCACAGGCTATTGAAGATGCAAAAGAAAATGCAAATAGTAATCATATTTCCAATGTTCATTTTACTTGTATTGATGCCGGAGAATATATGGAACAACTAGCCCAAGAAAAGAAACACATTGATGTGGTATTCCTTGATCCACCACGCAAAGGATGTTCGACAATCTTACTTGCTTCGTTAGTTTCTTTACAACCTGCAAAGATCATGTACATTTCTTGTGATGTAGCTACTCAAGCACGAGATATTGCTTACCTAGAAGAACATGGTTATAAGGCAACTATTTGTCAACCAGTCGATATGTTTCCTCATACCTATCACGTTGAAAATATCGTGCTGTTACATAGACGTTAATCTTTAACTTTCTGTTTTAGTCAATACTTTCATTATTTTACTATGTTATAATTTGAATTCAATAATTAAATAAGAATCTAAGATAATTCTATTATTATAATAAGAGTTCCTCTATAAACTTCAGTTATGTGTCAACCGATATTGAAAATGTCCCAAAAATAATCAAATATTAACACCGTCTTTCCGGTGTGACTGCTTTTGTAAA
>CAKVJS010000255.1 GCA_934754755.1 uncultured Erysipelotrichales bacterium | reverse complement strand
CCCCTACCTCCACTGGAATGACGCCTCAATTGTCGCATCTTTCTCTCGTGGACGGTAGGTCCTTCAGCCAGGTCGCTGGTGTAGGGAAGGATGCCCACGAATTTGGGCATTCCTCCCTCCCCCATGTTTGGCGGTTGTTTGCCCCAAAGCAATCACTCAGGTGAAAAGTCGAAATCACCGATTCAGAGCAACTAAGCCGAACAGAGAAGAAACAACCACCAGCACGAGCAGAGAAAGCGCTACGAAGACGACGAAGACGAAGACAACGAAAGGAGAAGCACAAAGCACTGCACCAAAGCAGCAGCGAAGCGAACGGGCACAGAGAGCGTGAAATTACCGCAGAAAAAGGCATACAAGGCGATGAGAGCAAAGAGGAGGACTAGATTGCAGAGGATAAGGTGAGAAAGCCTGCGAAACACCGAGAAGGCTAATATTACGCTGAAGTATACGCCCTAGGATAGCCTGCTGTCCTTATAAGTACGAAAGCCAGCGAAAAACACCAATCCTCGAACATCGCCGTGAGCGCCGACGAAAGAAACGAAGCGTTGGCAGAATCGAAGAAAGCATCCTACTGAGAAAGAACTGACGAAACCAAGCACTGAGAAAACTACTGACGAAGCACAGTGACAGAGACTGCACAAGCTAAGACGAAGAAGAAAAGGTGAGCTGTCCTTGAACAAAGGCAGGAAATGCTAACAACCAAGACATACGTTCCAGAGCCGTTCCCAAGACTGGGGTAAGAAAGCCGCTAGCCTCGAGGGCGATCTCACGAACGATCTCAACAAACACCAAAGCATTTTACCAACAAGCCAGAATACTCGAAGGATCATTCCCCAAACCTGGGCAAGAAAGCCGCTTGTTTCGAGAGTGAATCTGACGAAAGCAAAACAGCTCTACACCAAAATCTTCATGCACCGAAAGCCAAAAGCAGCCTTACTGATCACCAAAGCAAAGCGTCAACTCCGCGTTCTCTGGGCCGTCCAAAACAAACGAGTACAGAGATCTGCAAATACTATCTCAGGCTAAGCTAGTCTAAACACTTTCGAAGGAGAGCATGCTAACCAAAGCCGATCACAGAAGAAAACGCGTCGACGCCGACCACGAGATTTATTCTGCCAAACCGCCCAAACTGCCCAAACTGTCTAGACCGTCCAAACCGCCCAAACCGCCGGAATCGCCGGAAAGCTGCACAACGCGTTCAAAACCAAGCACAAAGGAAATAAAAGGGATTCAACGAAAGAGTGATGCTTCAGGACTACAGATTTGGCTCGTGACTAAGCTGTTGCTACTGAGTGATCTCTTCTTTCGTCTCTTTTGGTGAGATAGCTAAAGAGAGTCTTTGGTTGGACGGTTGGTCATGACGTCAAAGCCTACAGGACAGAGCATTCACAATTCAGCGAATCAGGACAGAGGGAAATAAGCTGAGCCAGGAACGGTTCCTGGCGGATCCGCCCTGGTGCAGCCTTCTCCACAATATAAAAGGATCGACAAAGCCGGTGCAGATCATGTATGTTAACTACACAATTACCTATCTAAGAAACTAACAAAGCAATTTACCCCCTTTAATTGATATACTGCACTCACATCTCTTGAATAAGCAGGGAAATATCCTGTTCATCCTTGCTTTCGTCTTTATTC
>CAKVJS010000254.1 GCA_934754755.1 uncultured Erysipelotrichales bacterium | reverse complement strand
AATTTCGCCACTTGGGCAGGTATTTATTATTATAGGGCATGTATGCATAAAGTGCAAGTACTTACTACATTAAATATGGTTTATTTAAAGCTTAATCATTTAGCGATAGTCTTTAATGTATTGAATAAAAATCAGTACCTTAAGAGCAATAACCTTATATACATATTTTAACGGGATATTAGAGAACATCTATTGGAGTTTTAGATGGATGTTTAGTTTACATCGGGGGTATTGATATGAATATTTAGTTATTCTAATAGTGATTTTAATATTGTTATATCTATTACTTGGAAAAGCGAATGCTAATACATAGTTTTCACTAAGTATTATTGGAAATTATGCTAATCCTACCAGAAAAAGAAAAAGCGAGGATAGCAGTCCCCGCTTTTTCTTTATTACATTAATGCTAATTAGATTCTAACACACACCAGTTTATAATGTCAAGTTTAAATATCTTTTTAGCATAAGCTATATATGATTCGAAAATGATAATGTCTCAATGTATCGATATTGATTTTGTCCCGATTTACGATACCATAGACCTTGCAAGGGAGGTCAATACATTGAGAAAGGTGTTACTAAGAATGAATGAATTATATACCTATACCATTATTAAAAAAGTAGTTGATACGAATGGTAACAAAAGAAATGCCGCCAGTAAGTTAAATTGTACCATTCGTACGATCAATCGTCTGATTATAAAATATAAAACAGAAGGTAAAGCTGGCTTTGTTCATAAAAATCGAAATCGTAGACCTTCGACTACCTTTTCCTCAGATACCAAAGAAAAGATTCTCCATTTATATCAAACCACCTATGCAGGTGCCAATCTTCTCCATTTCTCCGAACTACTAGAAGAATATGAGAATATCCATGTCAGCGATTCTACTTTGAACCGCTGGTTTCGGGAAGTGGATATCCTCTCTCCCAAGGCTAGGCGAAAGACAATTAAAAAACATAAGAAAGAATTACAAAGAAGAAAAGCACAGGTAAAAACGATAAAAGAGATTCGTTCAATAGAAGAGAAGTTAGAAATAGTGGACCGTAATCAAGTTCATCCAAGACGCTCTAGATGTGCCTATACGGGTGAATTAATACAAATGGATGCCTCCCCTCATAGATGGTTTGGCGGTATCGTTACGCATCTTCACCTGGCTATTGATGATGCTACCGGTAAGATTGTCGGTGCTTATTTTGACACGCAGGAAACTCTGCAGGCGTACTATCAAATCACCTATCAGATATTAACTAACTATGGTATCCCTGTTCAATTCCTTACCGATAGGCGCACTATTTTTGAATATAAACGCAGTACGGATTCTTCGGATGAAAAAGACACCTTTACACAATTCTCCTATGCTTGTAAACAACTCGGTATTGACCTTGCATGTACGAGTGTTCCACAAGCCAAGGGACGCGTAGAGCGACTGAATCAAACTCTACAATCACGCTTAGTAAGTGAACTAAACCGAGCGGGGATATCTACGATAGAGGAAGCCAATGCGTTTTTACAAAGATATATAATAAAATATAATCAGAAATTCGCTCTACCTATTAATAAAACTAAAAATGCCTTTGAAAAAAGTCCCTCTAGCAGACAAATTAATCAAATACTAGCCGTTATTACAAGACGAAAAATAGACGCTGGCAACTGTATTCGTTTTAATAATAAGTATTATCTCCCCAT
>CAKVJS010000253.1 GCA_934754755.1 uncultured Erysipelotrichales bacterium | reverse complement strand
GAATAGTAGATGATGAAGATTATTATTTTCTAATAGAAAAGGAAATGATTTGGGCCGAAATGCTTAAAGAAATATTGGAAAAGAATAACATTGATTTTATTAGTTCACCAGTATTAGGTGCTGGAATCACTACAAAAATTGGCATAGCTTCTGAAACTTATCAATTCTATGTACGATATGCCCAATATAAAGAAGCTCAAAAGCTGATTGAAATGATGTTTAACACACAAGAATCATAATGATAAGATCTTTATAATTTTTAAAATAATCCTCTAATAGACTACTACCAGAGGATTTTTTCTATAACCATAACAACAGTAAAGGAATAAAACTTAATTTACCCTAACAATTGTTGTTACTATACCGATACCGAGTTATACTATAAAAAAGAGGTGTTCTAAAATGAACTATATGAATACCGCAAGAAAGTGGAAACTCAGCGAAAGAAGAGTTAGACAACTCTGTACTGAGAAGAGAATCCCTGGAGTAATTTTAGAGGGTAGATACCTAGTAATGCAAAAAAAACAGTAGATGCAAGGATTTCTGTTAAAAATATTCCACAAAGATACCAAGAAATATTTTCATCAATTAATAGAGGTGAATTATCATATTAAGTGCAACACTAAATAAAAAAAGATTCATGGAATTAACCGTGATATAATGTAAGTGACTAACAAACTTTATATCAGGAGGTATCCCATGAACTATACTCATCTTACCATAAATGAAAGAATAGTGATAGCACAATTATATCAATCTAGTATTTCTATCAGAGAAATAGCAAGACAATTACAACGAAGTGCTAGCACTATTAGTAGGGAAATAAAGCGTAATATTGGTAGTAACACTAGTGTTACTACCAATATTACGGCCATTTATCACCCTGCTATCGCAGAAGATAATTATAGCAATCGAAAGAAAAATAGTGGTAGGAAAAGAATTTCTGATTTAACTGTATTACAGTATATCAATGATAAATTACAATTACATTGGTCTCCGGAACAAATCTGTAATCGTAAAGTAGATACTATTAAATTACCATCTACTTCTACTATTTATAGAATGATTCATAGAGATCAAGTGCAAAAAATTACCATGGAAAGATTACGTAGAAAAGGTAAATTTAAACGGCCTGCAGAAAAACGAGGAAAATTTAATGATGGTGGTAGAACTATACATAAGCGTCCTAAAAACATTTATAAACGAGAAGAATTAGGACATTGGGAAGGGGATACGGTGGAATCCGGAAGATTTGACCGTAAAAGAAAAAGTAAATATTGTTTTGTTACATTGGCGGAACGTAAGTCAAGAATGTATATAGCGATTCTTGTTCCTAATAAATCATCTGCTACTGTTACACCGGCTATTGTTAACGCCTTAAAACACTTTCCTGATGATTTAGTAAAAAGTATTACTTTCGATAGAGGTAAAGAATTCGCTGGATATAAGGAAGTAGAAAAAGAATTACGCTGTAAAACCTATTTTTGCGATCCGTATTGCGCCTGGCAAAAGGGAACGAATGAAAATACAAATGGATTATTACGGGAATTCTACCCAAAGGGTATGGATTTATCTCAAGTAGATACAAAGGATTTACAACATAGATTATCACTCATAAATAATAGACCAAGAAAATGTTTGCAATATAAAACACCTAATGAAGTCATAAACGAAATATAACTTACATTAAGT
>CAKVJS010000252.1 GCA_934754755.1 uncultured Erysipelotrichales bacterium | reverse complement strand
AAGTAAAGTACTATACACCAACCGTTCTACGATTAATATAACTTTTGATCCGACAAAAACAGATGAAGAAGTAGTACAGAAGATTAACTCGGTAAGTAACAAACATCATATCATTATGACCAAATATGTTTATGTGAATGATGCAACAGTACAGGCTTTTACCACAAATACAAATGACTATAAAACAACACGAGTCAAAGGCAAGGATACAATTATTACTCCCTTACCTGATCTTAATATATCCGTTGAACCTTTAAAACAGATTAATAAGATTGCTGGATTGGATGGCATGTATTATATTTCTACAACTGATTCTAAAACACTAACGGAAATCATTTCTGATTTTAACGCATCGCATATGGCCAAAGCTGAAATGATGGATCATTACAAAAGCAATGTTTTTATGGATACCTTAAGCTCTTTATTTACCTTTATGTCAGAAGGATATGTCCCTATCTTAGTTCTTCTATTTATCTGTAGTTTTATTACATTATTTATTATCGTTAAAGTAGCTATTAAGGAAAGTAAGAAAATTGTTATCTTATCCTTACAAGGTTTTTCTAAATTAAATATTATTAAAAATATAAGCTATTTCTATAGTATCCCTGTATTCATAAGCCTCATTGTCTCATCACTCAGTATTTTATGTATTATGACACTGAAAGGAAACACCACCTTTTTACTGCATTTTTTAGTCATTAATTGCATTGGATGGCTACTAATATTACTTATCAGTGTGATCATATTGTTATTTACTATTAAATGCATCCATATAGTAAATAAAAATACATCAATTATTAAAGGGTATACCGCCAACTATTCTCTTTTAGTACTACAGTTTATTTTAAAGTATATCATGATCGCAAGTGTTGTTATACTATTGATAGTCCTTTTGGATTCTCGTAAACAGGTAGAAACAACGATGAAAGGTGAAAAGGATTGGATACAAACCGAAAATATTTACAGAGTAGTAGCTAAATTTGTTAGCTCAGATAATGCAGTAAGTAGAGATATAGATCTTGCTTCAACCAATATGTATAGAGAGTTAGAAACTAGTGGAAAAATATTTATGATTGATTCGAGTCATTTTTCAGTTTCGAGTGATGGCCGTTTACTATGGCAGCGAAATGCAGAAGATAGTAAACATAGTAAATATTTTGAACGATCGATCACTGTTGATGAAAATTATTTAAAAAGGCATCCTGTAACTACCGTTAATGGGAAGGATCCTCGAACTCAGATTATACATGATGATACTGTTCGTAATGTATTAGTCCCTGTATCCCTAAAAGATAAAGAAGAAGGCATCCGCGAAGCAGCTTTAGATGATTTTGCCTTCCAAAAAATAGATGTAACAGATGGATATCATAAAGAATTTAAGGAACCGAAATCATCAATCTCAATTCATGATTTAAAAGTTAATATTATTTATGTTCAAGATAATCAAAAATATTTTACGTATGATAAAGAGATTCTACCAGAAAATAATAGTTCTATAAAGGATCCCGTAGTCATTGTTGATACTATTAATGTTGATCCAAATTATTACTGGTCATACTTAACCAATTCTGTATTTTTTGAAAGTAAAAAACCGGATGGTTTTCCCGAAATACGAGATATAGTAAATAAACACGGACTATTATCATCTTATAATTCTGTGCTATCCATTTATGATCAAAGAGCTGATGAAATTAAAAAACTTAATAGCTTCA
>CAKVJS010000251.1 GCA_934754755.1 uncultured Erysipelotrichales bacterium | reverse complement strand
TGATTTTTCAGCCTTTGGTTCTTGACCAATTTTAGTGAATTTGTAGCTAGCACGGATTTGTGTTTCGCAAAATAAAGTAGTTAAATACTCTAAATCATATTTTTCTGTAATTGCCCGGCGAATATCAACTACAACATGATCTGCTTCATTTGCTTTGACTAAAGCAACAAACGCTTTTTGTAATTTTGTTGGATTAATTTCTTCTTCTTTTCCTAGTCCAACGAAAGTAATCGTTGTAAAAGGAAGCTTACCTAACGTATGAACGGTTGTAATCTTACCTAAAGAACGATTGACTTCTTTGTCTAATTCATACCCTAATCCAGCACGGATTTTACTACAAACGGTTTTACCTTCATAGATAGGATATAAAACATTACTCTTAGAATCTTTAATATGTTCTAATTTTGATTGTTGAATCATATGTGTACCTCTTTTCTGTTATAATACCTATATTCTACCATAGACAAGGTAAAAATAATAACTAAATGTATTCTTTTTCTGTAACTTATTATGGAAATAATCAAGGCATGGTATGCATAAATATATCATTTTTATATATTTTTCGAATAATCATAAATTATATATTGTCGCAACATGCATATTTATATATAATAGTGATAAGACTTTTAATAAAGAGGAGATTTTTTAATGGTAACAAAAAGACAAAGAGTATATCGTAGACGACAAAGAATAATGCGTATACTAGTTGTGATATGCATCGCGATTGTTGCGACAATTTCTATGGAACATATGCACCTATTCCCTAAAGAGAATAAACAAAAAAGTGTACAACCAGTAGTAGAAAAGAAAAAAGAATCAAAACCAAAAAAAGTGGTTGAAGAAAAATCAGCCAATCCATGGAATTTAATATTGGTTAATAAAACACATCCCCTGCCTGAAAATCATAAAGCGCAATTAGTAAAACTAAAGAATGGAGAATCCGTGGATAAACGAATTTCTGATTCCTTACAAAAAATGTTTGAAAGTGCTCGGAAACAAGGTATTTATCCAGTCGTTGTATCCGGCTATCGTAATATTGAGGCGCAAAAAGATATCATGAGTAAAAAAGTTGCGCAATACCAACAACAAGGATACAAATTGGATGATGCTAAAACAAAAGCGAATATGGAAGTTGCCTTACCTAGAACGAGCGAGCATGAATCTGGATTAGCCGTTGATATTAACTCTGATGGTATTCATACCGATGGTAAACAAGTCTATAATTGGTTGAATCAAAATAGTTATAAATTTGGATTCATCCACCGCTATCCAGAAAATAAAACGAAAATAACTGGTGTTATTAATGAACCATGGCATTATCGCTATGTTGGAATTGAAGCAGCTACCGAAATATACAATAGAGGTATTTGTTTAGAAGAATACCTAAATGCAGTAAATTAAATACATATAAATTTTTACATAATAGGTATCTCCAGTAATATTACAAGAGGATACCTATTATGCTGTCTATTATCTAGTTAGTAATCAATATTTGTTTTTCCTGAAATAATAAATACTTTATACTCTCCTCATCTCGAGAATCTTGTTTTTCTATAAACTCTATTAGACTTCAGAAATGTTTTTTTAATATAGTCTATGACCCTTCTATCGATTCTTCGCCATATTATTTCCTATCTACTGTCAACCCTGTACCCCTCAAATAACCAAAACCATTATCCAACTGTAAAAAAAATTTAGTGAATAGTATATTTTCAAA
>CAKVJS010000250.1 GCA_934754755.1 uncultured Erysipelotrichales bacterium | reverse complement strand
CTTCTGAGCTTTCTGCATCTGCTTCGTCTTCAGGCTCGGCTGCGTTCTGAGTTTTACGCTGAGATCGGCGAAGGTTCGGTGCGTCTCTTTGTTCCTGCTCTTGTATTTCTGGTCTAATCCTCCTCCTTACTTCTCCTGCTGTTAGGTCGTCTCTTAGTACGAAGAGCTTCATATGGCTTCCGTGCACGTTTCCTGCCATTATCGTACCGTCTAGCTCCTGCAGTCGATAAACAGAGCTTCCTACTTTGCTGTGAATGCGATACGGTCCTACCCAGCGGAAATTTACTTTATTTTTCGACGCGTACTCACTTAGGAAGCGTGAGTTGTGCCTGAGCACGATATCTCCGGGCTTGAACCCTTCTGGACGCGTTACGTGATGGTTGTCGAAATACTCCGCATTGCTCTCTCTCATTCTCGCAAGTCGGGCTGCCGCTTCTTCGATGTCGAGATCTCTACGATCTATCTGCTCAGCTCTATACCTTATTAATTCTTCGGTTGTCGTGACTTCAAACGGATTCATCGAGCTCCAGGCTGGCACTTCGCTCTCGATCGGGAGGACTGCCTCTCTCCCGTACAACATTCTGAAAGGAGAGAGTCCGGTTCCTCGCTTAGTGGTTACTCTATCGGAGAGGAGTACTGCTGGTATGAGATCTGGCCAGTTCTTTCCGGTGCCTTGAGTCATCTTAGCTATGGCGTTATGGAATATTTTATGGCCTGACTCGACGTTCCCGGCGCCTTTGCTGTTATAGGGCGTGATCCGGATGATTCTTACTCCAAAATTCCTTAGCATCTGCTCCATTTCGCCTCGATTTTCGCTTCCGTTGTCCATTCTGACTTCGATAGGCAGTCCATGTCGTGAAATTACGTCCTCATAGAAGAATCTCGCTACGCTTGTCGGTGTGAGCTTTTCTAGTGCTCTGGCTTCCGGCCAAGAGGAGAGATCGTCTCTCGCAACGATCAGGTAGCGCTTCTTCCTTACTACTGGCATATACGTGACATCAATGTTGACTCTTTGGAATATTTGGCTTAAGTAGGTCATTTTTAGCGGTTCTTCTTTACGCTGTGCATCTCTGAACTGACATTCAGGACATCCCTGTACATATTTCATGACATCTTTGTATATTGTCGGCCACCAGTATCGTCGTCGAACGTGAATATAAGTACTGTCTTTTCCTCTATGTCCTAGCTGGTCGTGTAGTGCTTTAATGACGGTGTTTCTATCGGGTTCACAGTCCAGTACCCTCGCCGGTTCTTCGTTTCCGAGTGATCTTCGATAAAAGAGGTGTCTGTCCTTCACCAGAAACTTCAATGCCTTTGTTCTGAACGCTTTCCTATCGGCAGACATAACGCTTGTCGGATATTCTCCTCTTACTAGCCATCTGGCACAGTCTTCGGATTCTTGGTTGTAATACCCCTTTTGCAAAATCCAGTCGTCGTGGACTCCGGTGAGCCCCATTTCCGCTAGTATAAAGTCGTCGATGTCGTCGGTCTTACTTTCGCTTGGATCCCCTGGCTTTCGAGATAGCCCGTCTGGTCCTCCATGTTTCTTTCCTTCAACATGTTTTACTGTGAAGTCGAACAGTCTCATCCAGGCTAGCCAGTTAGACACTACCGCTCCTGGCAAATCGGTGGCAGAACGGTTTAGTTGCGCGACGAGTGTCTTCGAGTCGATTTCGAGAAGGAAGTGCACTCCATAAAGGTATGATCTGAATTTCTTT
>CAKVJS010000249.1 GCA_934754755.1 uncultured Erysipelotrichales bacterium | reverse complement strand
TTTCCATGGGTGTTCTCTCTATATTACTATCGATTAGACAATAAATACCCCGCCAGTGGATTGGATAATCATTGGCTTCTTAAATCCCCCCCTTTTACAAAACCATTTATATTTTCGTTACCACCTGCATAAAGTATTGGTGATCAACAGATTTAGATAAATATTAGTGATTCCCTTAATAGTTGCTTAACTCTAATTGCATTAATTATCTATTCATTGACCGCCAGTTATATTAGGATCCAGTTGAAAGCACAGAGTTGAAACAAAATTAGTATCTATGCTATATCATTATTATCATGCAGACCAGCATTCTTTCTTATTTTTTTAAATATCTTATAAAATACAATTCCAGTTATAAAGCCATGCCAAACAATAGCCAAGATTGATGCAAATAGTATTGACAAAACAGAAATACAAATCAAGAATGTTCCACTTGTTTGAGGATTTGGGTAAACAAAATTAAAAATCATTACTATAACAAGGCTTAAAAGAATTAATATAAAAACAAGGTTGGCATAAGGTATTTTAAACTTTTGAGCACTATCCTTTTTATTATATACCAATTGCCTTGTCCAAACATAACCTCTATTATATTTTATGATTGCCTCATATATCTCATCAAAATGTGCAAGTTGTTCATTACAATTGGGTGGTTCAATTATTTGATAACTATTTCTGTTACGCGTTATTAAATATTCTATTATCAAAAAAAGTAATATTCCAATTAATATAGGTACTATGATATACGAGTCACCTAATCGCTCCTCAGCTGTTGCTAATGCTCCATTCCTACTTATATATACAAATAATCCACTGAAACCAGCGGCAGATCCAATAGTCATTGGTTTCTTAAATGGTATTTTTGCTGAATCCATACTTCTTTTATCCAATGTCCGCCATATTAAACAATTTTTACCAATATCATACTCCACAGCTAAACCTGTTCCCTTTAAATCTCCAAAACCATTATCCACCTGTAAAAAGATTTTAGTGAATGGTATATTTTTCATATGTACACCTCTTTATATTTATTTATGACTAGTCTCTATACACTACTATTTATCAACTCAAGATGATAAGCTATAGTAAAAAATAAGTTAAAGTCTACTTATATATTATTCTTCTCTAGTACATTGTTTATCTGTCCCGCAGCTAGACCCCCAAGCCATGATCCTATCCATTCTCCTAGCATATACCCAAATGGTGAAACAATTCCTCCAAAGGGTAAGAGATTGGCTAAAACCAGACCTGTCCATCCTCCAATTCGCCCTCCTATTCCAGACATTGCCATATTAACACCGGTTCTTTGGGCTGATATGAATCCTGCATGACTATTACTATACCCTTTTGATTTTAGTTCTGAATAGCTTGTTTCCACATCTAATCCTGTGCTTAACCAACCAACCCCTTTTGCCACCTTAGCAACTTTTGATCCAAAAGAGGATACTCCAGATAAATATTCCTTAACCTTTCTGACCCTACGGATCTTTTGTTTAGGTATTTTTTTAACAACCCCATACCCCATTGCTGCAGTTTTAGTTGCCTTAATATAAAGCTTATCCTCTTTTACTTCCTTACCAATAGGCTCTAATTTATCATGACTCTTTTTCCATTTAGCTGGCAAATTATACTTAAGTTCCGCTATACTATCGTATACACTTTCGGGATAGCTCACTTCGCCTTCTTGTGTTATTTTGACATCCTTAAGATCGTTTATTGCATT
>CAKVJS010000248.1 GCA_934754755.1 uncultured Erysipelotrichales bacterium | reverse complement strand
CAGCTCAGAAGACAGGAAATTTACCAGTTCTATTCAGGGAATCACAGCTCAGAAGAGGGGACTTTTAACCTTTCAGGGAGATATTCAGTTTACTGGGTGGGTAAATCTACCACTACAAAGGGTACAATTGATGCATAAAAAGAGAAATGAATTTATTCTGGTTTATACTGTACAAATCATCGTACACTGCTTATTTCACAAGGTACAGTGCAAATGGCCATCCTCAAGCATAGTAGGAAGAGCCAAAGACCATCATTGTCCTAAAGATTCAAGCATTAGCACACTGAAACATGACAAGAAAGGTTCAGCAGTCATGAATAGTCTCTTTTGAAATGGTATTATGTTGTGGTGTATGAATAAGCCATCGAGATGTGATATAAATCTGGGAGTTCTAGAGTAAGAATTGTATGTCAGTGAGAGTTATTGTGGCTGGCGGTCAAAGTAAACTCACAGGATGGATGAGCTGCCAGTCTATGGACTAGTGAACAGCCTTGACACGAGCTTTTCACCGGTTTCAAAAGGATGAAGTCAGTTATCTTAACATAATTAGAAATGGACCATTGGAATCTTACCATGGAGTCTTAAATCATCTTTGAACACGGTATTTTGAAGCCTGTTGGAGATCGATGAGTGTTAGCATAGAACTGATGGAAATGAGCCATTGAGAGCATACCGAGGAGTCTTATAGCATCTTGAACACTGTATTTGAAACCTGCTGAAGACCGATGTTAGCATATGACTGAGCAAAAGAACCATTAGAAGCTTACCATGTAGCTGTAGTCTTATAGCATCTTGAACACTGTATTTGAAGCCTGCTGGAGATTGATGAGTGTTAGCATATAACTGGTGGAAAAGAACCACTGGGAGCTTAGCAAAGCAGTTTGAAGATCTGTAGTTTGAACCCAGCTGGCGATCAATCAGTGTTTTTGGAAGGCTTCAGTAGTTGGCTTTGGTCACTGTTTTATTCTTTCAGATTAGAATCATGAATCTTTCTGATCAAAGGATAAGAAGACTTGTTTTTCCCAAGTCGTGAAAAGAGGGGTTTTCTGTTGGACAAGTTGGTTGATATTCTTAAAAGAAACTAAGTGGTGAAGAAAAATCTAGAGGCATAAATAGGATAGGCAACCCGGAGAAACTATCTGCCGGTGCTGACTAATGATATCAGGTAGTGGCTCAGAGATACACACACACAATACGTCAAACTTGTGGAGTCTCATTACTGCTCTCTAACAAATGTCTCCATCCAAAAAAAAACACCAAAAACAAAGAACAGCTGGGATGGTCACCCACCCAACTACTAACCAACCAGCGAGGGCCTTAAGTATGGTTGAGCGGACAGCAAGCCTTGTTTTCCGCACCCTATGGTCCTATAAATGAATGAAGTTCCTTTGCGGTTGTTTTTGTGGCACGGTCAGTTTTGCACTTGATCTAACCATTTCTGGGCATTTGAAGCGGGTAGAATAGAGTATCGAGACAACAAGATAGATAGATTATTACTCCAAAAGAGATCTCTAGTCTAACCGTATAATCTAGGAGTATCCAATAGCGCGGTATATGATGCTATATCCAAGTACGAGATGTATGTATATTGTGCCAGAAGAGACAGACCAAAAAAAAAACAAACAAGTACACCAGGGCAATTTGACGGTTAACTCGATCACAGCCCAAGACAACATCACCCTTCAAAAACGATCACCACAGACACAGTTTTATTTCAGTACCTTTTCAAAGCATTTAAATCATTTCAGTCCATACGCA
>CAKVJS010000247.1 GCA_934754755.1 uncultured Erysipelotrichales bacterium | reverse complement strand
TCATATAGCTACCAATTTTGTTGATAAAAGGATTGAATTTAGTATATTGTTATAGTATACTATGAATGTCATTGCAATAGTCGGCTTCGAACCATGTCAGGACCGGAAGGTAGCAGCATTAAGAATTACCGGCTATGTGCGATGATTTTTTTATAGGAGAAAACATGTCAAACGATTATATATATATGGAAAAAGCATATCAGGAAGCTAAAAAAGCTCTTGCAATAGATGAGGTTCCCATTGGTGCTATTGTTGTGTATCATGATATGATTATAGGATATGGTTATAATAAAAGAGAAACTGAGCAACAAGTAGTTGCTCACGCGGAAATGATTGCATTGCAACAGGCATGTTCTCGATTGCAATCTTGGCGGTTGGATGAATGTGATATATATATTACCCTAGAACCATGTATTATGTGTAGTGGGGCGATTATTCAAAGTCGCTGTAAACGAGTTATTTATGGAGCTCCTAGTAAGAGATGGGCTAGTTTATCACAGATTATTGATATTGCAAATGTTAATCATCATCCAGAAATTATTGGTGGCATAATGGAAGAATCATGTGCTTCTTTATTATCTCAGTACTTTGTTAACAAAAGATAATTCTTTTGTTTTTTTTTAGTAATATCATGTATAATACAAATAAGGAGTTGATACATATGGTTTATAGGGCACTCTATCGGGAATATCGACCACAAATTTTTTCCGATGTAGCAGGACAGGATGCGATTGTTCAAACGCTAATGCACGCGATTGAAAAACAGCGTATCGCTCATGCTTACTTATTTACCGGTCCTAGGGGAACGGGAAAGACGAGTGTAGCAAAAATATTTGCGAAGGCAGTGAATTGTAAAGAGAAAAACAGTCCTTGTGGCACTTGTGAGATATGTCAATCAATAGAAAACGGATCATTTCCCGATGCAATTGAAATTGATGCAGCCAGTAATAATGGTGTCGATGAAGTACGTACTTTGATTGATAAGGTTAAATATGCGCCGATTGAAGGAAAATATAAAGTTTACATTATCGATGAGGTACATATGATGACAACGGGTGCCTTTAATGCCCTATTAAAAACATTAGAAGAACCTCCAAAACATGCTATTTTTATACTGGCAACAACGGAGCCACATAAGGTATTACCAACAATTATATCACGTTGTCAACGATTTGATTTTAAGAAGATTACCAATGATGCCATTATTTCACGTCTACAAGATATCATAAAATTAGAAAAAAAAGAGATACAATCGGATGCTCTTACCTTAATAGCCTCTTTAGCACAAGGAGGTATGCGAGATGCCCTAAGTATCTTGGAACAGTGTTTAGCCTATGATGAAAAAGTAACTATTGAAAGTATCAATACTATTTACGGTTTATTATCTACAGAAAAGAAGATAGAGATTATTAAGAAATTAATATCAAAGGATATTAAAGGTAGTCTTTCATTACTTAATGAGATTCTACAGACAAGTATTGATATTAAACGATTAACTTATGATTTAATTGATATATTAAAGGATACTATTATTTATAGAAATACAGGAGATAGTTCTATTTTATTTGCTTTATCCGATACTATGATAGCTGATATTTGTCCTTATATTACAGTAGAAGAGGCTTTCTTTATGATTGATGAATTTATGGATGCAAGTAGTAAATATTATCAATCCTTACAAGCAAATATATATTTTGAAATTGCCTTACTAAAAATTTGTAATCGTTCTATTGGCTCATTGCCTAGCCAAACACAACAAAAAGAAG
>CAKVJS010000246.1 GCA_934754755.1 uncultured Erysipelotrichales bacterium | reverse complement strand
ATATTGTTTGGTTCATAACTGCCAATAAAATGATTTTGATCAATAACAACATTATTTTTTCGAGGTTGGAAAACAATCGTTGTTCCTTCTTGCAAAGGGGTTGTTAAAAGCATATGTAAACTATTTTTATCATAGTTATTGACTAATGTTTTTAATGTTTCCTCTTTTTCTTTGGCGCTGGTTATATTATAATTTTGTAATTTTAAGGCATATGTATTCGCATGATCAATATATTGATAATCATCATTATCATATAAAGCGCGAACGATTTGGTAATAGTTACTGTTTTGAAACGTAAAACTGGCTTTCTCTAAATACGCCAGCACTAGATTATCGCTCACTAAAGACTCACAATATTGATATGCCTTGTCACCAAACGCAATCGATAGTCGAATAGCAATGGCATTCGTATTCGTTATTAAACTAGCAACGTCAGGAAATAGACGCGCCTTATCCAACAAGTTATAGAACTGATAATTTTCCAAGCGAAACCCGGGTACTTCTATGTATTTGATAAATAGATTAACAGCAATCGCATTATCAATTAAATACGCCTGTTGTTTACTATCTAGATATTTTTCAATCAATGCTCGATTGTCATTATTAATTCCATTGACCCGATAAAATGGATCATATTTTTTATTTAATGCCACAAAACATGCGATAAATAATAGAATCGACAAAGCATATAAATGTATTTTTTTGACTACCATAAGATCACCTTGTTCTATTATATAACAAGCGAATTTAAAAAACTATCATTAAATCAAATAGACGTATGAAAAGCTACAATACCATATGCTTTGTAGCTTTTAATCATCACGAACTAGCAATGTAAGACTTAGAGAGATAATTCCTTTAAGCGAATAAGCTCAAAAACGGCTTGGATTCTAGAATCTACACCTAATTTTTGAATGACATTCGAAATATGATTTCGCACTGTTTTTTCACTAATACCTAAGTCCTGCGCAATTTCTCTAGTTGAGTAATTATTTATTAATAGATTAAATATTTCTTTTTCTCGCGGTGTCAAAATTATATTCATATCAAAGTCTCCCCATACTTTACTATATGAATCACGTGGTTTAACCGTGCTGTTTTTTTAATGCCTCGAACAAATTTTTTGCGACCTCTTTGGGTAGTACGGCCTCTAAATCGGATAAGCTCGCGTTTCGGAGTTGTTTTACACTGCCAAACTTGGTAAGTAACATTTTTCTGCGCTTTGGGCCAATTCCTTCTACCGTATCAAGAATGGATTGAAATAGTGATTTGGCACGAACTTGTTTATGAAAACTAATCGCATAACGATGGACTTCATCTTGCATTCGAGTAAGCAAGAAAAATAATTCACTGCGTTTATTGACAGCTACTTCTTGCCCTTGGCTATCTAATAACATCGCCGTTGCATGCTTATCATCCTTAGCTAATCCACAAACCGTAATGGGTAAATGAAAACTGTCAATGACTTCTTTAGCGACTTTAATTTGTCCCTTACCACCATCCACAATAATAACATCCGGTGGTTCTAAGGAATCCATCATGACCCGTAAATAACGACGATAGATGATTTCTTTCATGCTGCCATAATCATCTGGTCCCGTCACCGTTTTGATTTTAAACTTACGGTATTCTTTTTTATCTGGCAAGCCATCAATAAAAACAACCATTCCGGCCACCGCATGAGCCCCCTGAATATTCGAATTATCAAATAATTCAATGCGATGCGGTGGATCTATATGTAACAATTCCCCTAATTGTTGAATGGCACCAATCGTCGCCGCCTGATTTTTTTGTA
>CAKVJS010000245.1 GCA_934754755.1 uncultured Erysipelotrichales bacterium | reverse complement strand
TTATATCGCGTATTTCTAAAAGGGGATCGTCTTTATCACTTTCAAAAAACGCATATCTGGATAAGTAAGAACTATAAAAACTAGGATCAACATTTCCTGGTGTATCAACTATAACGATTGGATCAGTAACAATATTATTTTGATCTGGTAAAATCTCTTTATTATATACAAAATAATTATTATTATCTTCTACAAAAATGATATTTATTTTTAACTGACTTGCCTCTATTGGATTAACTGATTGTTCAATCTCATCATAATTATGCGGAACTTCTAGCTTCTTAAATATGAAACTTTTCATGATTTTTTCCCTTATCCGTTTTTCTTTATCCTTTAGCCCAATTGGCACTAGCACATTGCGTACCTTATCATCATGAACAATACTTTGTAACACACTTTTCCCTCTAATATCTGTTACAGGAAATTTCTTGATATAGTTTTCATTAACAGTAATAGATTTACCATCTTCCGAATATATATCATCTGGATCCTTAATACTTATGGCATTCATTTCCCAAATTTTTTTTCCATTACTAAGCGTATCGTAATTATCAGCCCGAATCAAAAACAATTTATTTGAGTCAGATAATTCACTATACATCTTAGATTCTATACCCTGCAATCTACGATTCTCTTTACTATCGTACGTAACAAAGGTAGCACTTGTACGGTATACATTCTCAGCATTCACCCAGTTTTTATTACTGTGCAATAAAGTTTGCACACGTTTTTGTGAGTCTAAGATAGAAAATAATGAAATAACAACACAGATAATCATTATATACTTTAAAACATACTGACAAAATAACACTGAGATATTTGCAGTATACCCCTTTATTAGGGTGGTTTTTTTATTCGTTTGGTAGATAATTATAATAACGCAAAGCAAAATAAGTACACTTATACATGTTAGAAGTATCCAATTTATTATACTACGTTGTATAAAGCGAAAAAGGAAAATAGCAGTTTTTTTATACCATAGTATACTGACTATACTGATCATAGAAATAAACAAACTTAAGAAAATAGGAAACCGAAAAGAAATACTGATACTTTTTAATATGCTCATTTTCGATAATCCTTGTAGTTGTAGGATTGCAATTTTTTTACTTTCCTTAATACCTACCTTAATAATAACAAATAATCCAATAAAACTACTAATAATCAATAATAATATAACAGGGAGATTTCCCTCCATAATAAATCCACTTAGTAAGGAAGTAATACCTCCGGACTCTGCAATAGATGTATCAAATCTTGCTTTAATAAACGGATACTTATTTAAATCTTTTAGGATCGCTTGAATTGTTTCAACATTTATAGTTGAAATATAGTAATCACCGTCTAATCCAGCAATACTACTAACCTCTTCAATCGGTTTAATAAAAATTTTATAATTATTCAGTGGTGTAATAACACGATTCTTCCCACCTATTCTAGATGTCTTATAGGCAGATGGATTAGAAGTAAAAATATGTACTGTTGTATTGTCAGTATATACATACTTCGCTATATTTACTTTATATTTTTGACAAATAGAAGAAAAAGCGTCAAATACATCACCCTCCTCTATATCACTTGCAAAAATCATATTTGTTTCCGTTCTGTTTAATTCTAGCAAATCATTATAGTAATTAATGTTATAAATATATAATTGAATTATTGATAAAAATATTAAAATTGCTGAAAAAAGTATAGCTATAATTTTCTTCATATTACTTCCTTATATAATATCCCTTCCCTTTTTTTATGTTACCTATAAGCATAAGCTACGCATGTAAAATATATAAGTAATTTATATATTTTATGCTTATGATAAGCTTAACAATTTTTATT
>CAKVJS010000244.1 GCA_934754755.1 uncultured Erysipelotrichales bacterium | reverse complement strand
TTATAGAACAGGCCAAGAAACAAGCGAATGTAATGTTAGTCGAGTCACAAGCAATGATTGATGAAGTCGTTAAAGAAATGCAGGATAAGACCATTAAACCACATATCGTAACAAGTGCTAAGAAACTTTTAGAAGAAAGTCAATATCCAATGGAAAAAACAAAAGTGTCGCAAGAACACGTTTTTGAAATTGGTGATGTGGTTAAAGTTTTATTCGCAAATCGAGAAGGAGCGGTAACGGGTATTACTAAAAAAGGAATCCTTACGATCGCAATGGGTACCGTAACACTTAGTGCCAAAGCGAATGAGGTTGCCTTTGTTCGCTCGAAGTCAAAACAAAAAGAAAAACCAAGGGCTGTCAAGCCAGCTATTCATCATAGTACGAAAACGGGATATGAGTTGAATCTAATTGGTAAACGATATGAGGAAGCTATGTTAGCTTTGGAAGCATTTTTAGATGCGGCTATCGTCCAACGCTATACGATGGTACGGATTGTTCACGGTATCGGAACAGGTGCTTTGCGTAATGGGGTACATGCGATGTTAGAGAGAAATAAACAGGTTGTTCGTTTCCGTAATGGCGGACAAAATGAAGGAGGGCTTGGAGCTACGATTGCGTACTTTGAGTAATATAGAATGAATGAACAAATGATAAAAGATAAATTATCTTTATTACCCGCTGTGCCAGGTTGCTATTTAATGAAAAATGAAGCGGGAAAGGTAATCTACGTTGGTAAAGCCAAAAAGTTAAAAAATCGAGTTACTTCCTATTTTACGGGTGCCCATAACTATAAAACGACTAAACTTGTATCAGAAATTTATGATTTTGATTATATCGTTACGGATTCCGAAAAAGAGGCGTTGTTATTAGAAATAAATTTAATTAAAGATTATAGTCCGCAATATAATATTATGTTTATGGATAATACGTACTATCCGTATATCCAGCTTACTAAAGAGAAGCATCCTCGATTGTGTATTGTCCGCAGTGCGAGTGACAAAAAACATAAATATTTTGGCCCTTTTCCGGATGCTACGGCAGCTCGTGAAACCTTTAAACTATTAAATCGATTATATCCCCTACGTAAGTGCAATCATATTCCGACGAAGCCTTGCTTATATGCCTCCTTACAACAATGCTTAGCACCTTGCATTTCACCAGTTGATCCAACCCAATACCAAACCATCAGCAATCAAATCATGAAATTTATCCAAGGGGATACCAAAGATATTTTGCAACAACTAGAAACGAAGATGTGGAAGGCAAGTGAACAAAATCAATTTGAATTAGCGAAGGAGTACCGGGATCTAATCCAACATATTCAATATGTAACAAGCAAACAACATGTTCAATTTAACGATCATGTAGATCGGGATATTATCGGTTATTATCAAGATAAGGGGTATGTAAGTGTACAGTTATTTTTTATGCGCAATGGTAAATTATTAGCGCGTGATTTAAACTTAGTACCTGCTTTGGATGATATCCAAGAACAGATCGTTCAATTTTTAGTTCGTTTTTATCAGGATAATACCTATCCTAAGGAGTTGTTAGTACCGATTGATTTAAATACAGAACTATTGGAAAGTATTGTGGCTTGTAAAATTGTAAAGCCGAAAAAGGGAAATAAAGCATCCTTAGTGGAAATGGCAAATAATAATGCAAAAGAATCACTACATAAAAAATTTTTATTATTACAAAAAAATCAGGCGGCGACGATTGGTGCCATTCAACAATTAGGGGAATTGTTACATATAGATCCACCGCATCGTATTGAATTATTTGATAATTCGAATATTCAGGGGGCTCATGCGGTGGCCGGAATGGTTGTTTTTATTGATGGC
>CAKVJS010000243.1 GCA_934754755.1 uncultured Erysipelotrichales bacterium | reverse complement strand
CAAACGAATTCAACTTGGACAAACGCTAAGATGACAGACGTATTACCTAAGGGAGTCACGTTTGATAAAGCAAAAGCCAATGTACAAGTGAATGGAAAAGTTGTAGATAAGTATTCTTACGATGAAAAAACACGTAAGTTAGAAGTAGAATTAGGAAATATCGAAGGTGGAAAGACAACCGGAGAAGGAAAAGATCAAAAAGATATTACCTTCTTAGTAACGGTAAATGATGATGCCTTAGAAACTACAGTTACCAATGTTGCAAAAGTATCCGGAAGTAATGGAACAGATGTAACAACACCAGGTGGTAAAGAAAGCAGCGTTGCTGTAACAAAGGGAAAACCAAATGGTAAGGCAACAAAGAAAGTAGAAAATACAACACGAACAGATGGAATTACTAATGTGCAAGATGTATTAAAATATTCCATTCATGTAACCAACGAACAAACGAATTCAACTTGGACAAACGCTAAGATGACAGACGTATTACCTAAGGGAGTCACGTTTGATAAAGCAAAAGCGAATGTACAAGTGAATGGAAAAGCAGTTAAATTTGAGTACAATGATAAGACACGTTTATTACAAGTAGAATTAGGAAATATCGAAGGTGGAAAGACAACCGGAGAAGGAAAAGATCAAAAAGATATTACCTTCCTAGTAACGGTAAACGATGATGCCTTAGAAACTACAGTTACCAATGTTGCAAAAGTATCCGGAGGCAATGGAACTGATGTAACAACACCAGGTGGTAAAGAAAGCAGCGTTACGGTAACAAAGGGAAAACCAAATGGTAAGGCAACAAAGAAAGTAGAAAATACAACACGCAATGATGGTATCACTAATGTGCAAGATGTATTAAAATACTCCATTCATGTAACCAATGAACAAACGAATTCAACTTGGACAAACGCTAAGATGACAGACGTATTACCTAAGGGAGTCACGTTTGATAAAGCAAAAGCCAATGTACAAGTGAATGGAAAAGTTGTAGATAAGTATTCTTACGATGAAAAAACACGTAAGTTAGAAGTAGAATTAGGAAATATCGAAGGTGGAAAGACAACCGGAGAAGGAAAAGATCAAAAAGATATTACCTTCTTAGTAACGGTAAATGATGATGCCTTAGAAACTACAGTTACCAATGTTGCAAAAGTATCCGGAAGTAATGGAACAGATGTAACAACACCAGGTGGTAAAGAAAGCAGCGTTGCTGTAACAAAGGGAAAACCAAATGGTAAGGCAACAAAGAAAGTAGAAAATACAACACGAACAGATGGAATTACTAATGTGCAAGATGTATTAAAATATTCCATTCATGTAACCAACGAACAAACGAATTCAACTTGGACAAACGCTAAGATGACAGACGTATTACCTAAGGGAGTCACGTTTGATAAAGCAAAAGCGAATGTACAAGTGAATGGAAAAGCAGTTAAATTTGAGTACAATGATAAGACACGTTTATTACAAGTAGAATTAGGAAATATCGAAGGTGGAAAGACAACCGGAGAAGGAAAAGATCAAAAAGATATTACCTTCCTAGTAACGGTAAACGATGATGCCTTAGAAACTACAGTTACCAATGTTGCAAAAGTATCCGGAGGCAATGGAACTGATGTAACAACACCAGGTGGTAAAGAAAGCAGCGTTACGGTAACAAAGGGAAAACCAAATGGTAAGGCAACAAAGAAAGTAGAAAATACAACACGCAATGATGGTATCACTAATGTGCAAGATGTATTAAAATACTCCATTCATGTAACCAATGAACAAACGAATTCAACTTGGACAAACGCTAAGATGACAGACGTATTACCTAAGGGAGTCACGTTTGATAAAGCAAA
>CAKVJS010000242.1 GCA_934754755.1 uncultured Erysipelotrichales bacterium | reverse complement strand
ATAAAAATATCAGCTATACATTACTTGATAATATAATTGATTATAATAAAATTACATATCATATTACAGAAGATGAGATATTAACCATACTATTAAACTCAATGCATAAATTTACTCGTGAACAAATACTAAATATCTTTATATCTATAGATCATACTATAACAGATGCGTTTTATGGTGAAACGGTTAGTTTGTACTGTCATATAGAATTATTAGAAAAACTAAAACAAAAAAATTTAATTAGGGATTTTATCTACGATGACTCATTAAATGAGTATCTTGTTTACCCTAATACCTCTATGGAACCTAATAGATAATCACTTTGAAAGACCCGATGCATTGAAATCAATATATCGGGTCTTTCTATTAGGTTACTTGTTTAATCTGTATCATTCATGTTTCATCTATTCTTGACTTAGGATCAAATTTACTAATCCCCTTATCTCTACCGGAATATCCATCTTTGTCTAAATCAAAGGAAGGTGTTGAGGGGAATTGATCACCATTTTGTTTAGATAGCGTATAGAATTGATCAAATGCCCAATTCTTTGGTATTGGATATCCTAGATTCCCACCATACCCGGTTGACATATCTGCAATAAATGATAACTCTGCTAAGCCTTTGTTGCTAATAGTAGTACAAATAAGTCTGGGTCCATATATACCTATTTTATAATTCTTAGTATTTTTTGATCCGGTAAATACAGCTTTTACTTTTTGGAAGTATGGTACGATATATTTATTCATTTGAGAAATAGAACAGTCAAAGTCTACCGCAAAATATATGGTTGTACCTTTTGGTACACCAATTTTTTTGGATGCTTTAATGGCTTTATCTCCATCTAATTCTCCTTGTTTTAGATTTTCAAAGTATTCGATTCGTTTACCTCCATCTTGATATATTGGAAATACACGTAAACCGGCATTTTGAATATGTTTGATTTCTTCTAAGGTAAGATACTTAGGTATATTGTTATTAATACCTATTTTACCTGTTAAATATCGACCGACAACTTCATACCCAGCTTTTTTTAAATCTTTTGCCTGCTTAGCATTTAATACAGTTGCACAGTCACATGCTTTTGCTTTTCGTGCTGTATCTCCTTTACTTGTTAAAAGAGATTTCATAGTGGAACAGTTAACCTCCCCTTTTGTAACAATACTACCTAAGGCATAGAAATTTTGAAAGGCAGTGACATTATCAGCCAATGCACTATCATAGTTACCATCAAATTTGCCTTTATAGCCATTGAGATATAATCCATATTGTACTAGTTTATTGTATTTCACAAAATCCCCATTTTGTCCTTGCTTTAGAACCTTTGGAAATTTAGCAGTTGTTTGTTTATCAAAGGTAAGTCCGTTTATGGTACCCATAAACTTAGTATGCAGCCCTTCGGCTGCTTGCAAAGCTGCAATTAAGGCAAAGGCTGTATGTCTAGCAACCACCCCATCACAGGGCCCTACACCGATAATATTCGACCAGTCTGCATTTAATTGCTTTTGAATTGTCATAATATTCGCATCACCACCAGAAGCTTTCTTAAACCAATTTAAAGATACTAATCCCATCCATGCTTTCCAATTCACACGTTTCGCAACTGCAATACCCGCATTTGCTTGAAATTCATTCACTGCCTTCATACTGGTTGCATTCATCGTACCTGAAATTCCGCCTGGATTATATCCTTTTGCATATAAGGCACACTGGATGATGTTTATATTAGGATTTGCTTTATCATTAGGTACAATTTTTGCTAATGACCTCATTTTATTTAAGGTAGGATTATCTAGCGTTGCTGTTACAGAAACACTATTTTGTATTTGAAATGCCCGAATTAAGCC
>CAKVJS010000241.1 GCA_934754755.1 uncultured Erysipelotrichales bacterium | reverse complement strand
TCTAAAGCCACACGATTAGCTGCTGCACCAGGTGCATTTCCCCAAGGATGTCCTAAAGTTCCTCCACCAAATTGTAATACGGAATCATCTCCAAAGATTTCGGTCAGAGCTGGCATATGCCAAACATGAATACCCCCTGAAGCCACCGGTATAACACCTGGCATGGATACCCAGTCCTGAGTGAAAAAGATACCGCGAGAACGATCTTTTTCAATAAAATCATCGCGCAATAAATCAACAAAACCTAAAGTTATTTCGCGTTCCCCTTCTAACTTACCTACTACTGTACCGGAGTGGATATGATCTCCCCCCGACATACGCAATGCTTTAGCTAATACACGGAAATGCATACCATGATTTTTCTGTCTATCAATAACTGCATGCATTGCTCGGTGAATGTGAAGAAGTAGGCCGTTGTCGCGGCAATAATGAGACAAAGTAGTATTTGCGGTGAATCCTCCTGTTAAGTAGTCATGCATTACAATAGGAACCCCTAATTCCTTTGCAAATACAGCTCTCTTAATCATTTCTTCGCATGTACCTGCAGTCGCATTCAAGTAATGCCCCTTGATTTCACCGGTTTCGGCTTGTGCTTTATAAATTGCTTCGGCACAAAAGACAAAACGGTCTCTCCAGCGCATAAATGGTTGTGAGTTTACGTTTTCATCATCTTTGGTAAAATCAAGTCCACCGCGTAGACACTCATAACACGCTCTACCGTAATTTTTTGCGGATAATCCCAATTTTGGTTTAATAGTACATCCCAATAAAGGACGACCGTACTTGTTCAACTTATCCCTTTCAACTTGGATACCGTGAGGCGGACCTTGGAAAGTTTTTACATAAGCAGGGGGAATTCGTAGATCCTCCAAACGTAGAGCGCGTAAGGCTTTGAAACCAAATACGTTACCCACAATGGAAGTAAACATGTTAGTAACAGAACCCTCTTCAAATAGGTCTAATGGATAAGCTACATAACAGATATATTGATCTGGGTCCCCAGGAACGGGCTCGATGTGATAGCATCGTCCTTTGTAACGATCAAGACTGGTAAGTCCATCAGTCCAAACAGTTGTCCATGTACCAGTAGAAGATTCCGCAGCTACTGCAGCTCCTGCTTCTTCAGGCGGAACCCCGAGCTGAGGAGTTACTCGGAATGCTGCCAAGATATCAGTATCCTTGGTTTCGTACTCCGGGGTGTAGTAAGTCAATTTATAATCCTTAACACCAGCTTTAAATCCAACACTTGCTTTAGTTTCTGTTTGTGGTGACATAAGTCCCTCCCTACAACTCATGAATTAAGAATTCTCACAACGACAGGGTCTACTCGATATGGATTAGGCGTAAATGAAACCTTTGCAAAAATCGAAAAAAAAATATATTCAATTAATATCAACTCATTAAATAAAAAAAGGAGTATGCTTAAGTTAATGAATATGTTTCATTCATATATAATGTGTACACCCTGTGTACGTTCTATCCTATAGGAATTTTACTATAGGAATTCGATAGGAAGGAATTCGATAGGAATTGAGTTGTTGTTATGGTAAGTTAACATGGTTCGTTATTAAACCGTGGATTTGATTCACCAAATCCATCATTATTGTATACTCTTTGATAGATATAGCGCAACCCAAACCAATCCCTAATCTTTATTTTACAATTTTAAAAGTTCTTAATAGGCCCCTTTGATATTTTGAATCTAAATACCTAAATACTAAGAAAATTCTCTGTTGACAGCAATCTATGCTTCACAGTAGTATATATTTTGTATATCGAAGTCCTAGATAGGAAAGTAGAGTAGGCACAGATGCTTCACAAAAGGCGAAATTTATATGAAAAAAATTGATTGAACTTTCCAACGGACTCATTC
>CAKVJS010000240.1 GCA_934754755.1 uncultured Erysipelotrichales bacterium | reverse complement strand
ACTGTCGCCCGTGTCACCCATAAACGACGAAGCCAGAGAACGAGAAGGAAAAGCGCATTGGTCGCCCCAAGTCTCTTCTCGACCTGAAACCAAGTCAATTCGAGCAGTCTAGCACCGTGATAACAAATTCAAGTCGCCCCCAACGTCGTGTATCGCTCGTGATTCAGCCGCCACGGCTACAAACCTGAATCCCAAGTCGCCCAAGATCGCCAATTCCGTCTAAACCACACGAAAACTCAAGCCGCGTAAAGCTATGCGACGGAGGAGTATCAACAAAGCAAAATCATGCCCGAAAGCATCTACGAAAAAGAAAGCAAAGAAGGAAAACTACCACGACGTAGGAGAGAGACGACGATTGCACGCACAGTAAAAGAAGGAGGAACGAAAATCGAGAAATGACTACGGGAATACTACAGATTCGACGTAGGCCGTAAGAAGAGAGCGAACGGGAGAAAAGCTCCAAGCAGAATTTAGCCGTTCAAAGCTCGACGTAAGAAAGAGAACACTAGGATTACTAAGGAAGAGGATAAGAGAAATGAAACCATCCAATTACGATTGAAACCAACCATAGTAAAGAAAGAAGAGAAGGAACTAAGCAAATAAGGAACGAGCATAAAAGAACAACGTACGAATTGAGCCGCTGCTGTTTTGAAGCCTGAGATGAATTGAGTTCGGCAAGGAAGTAATTTCCCCAGATTTACGAAAATTCACGGCCTTAGCGCCGCCGACACAAGAAACTGGCAGAAACGAAAGCTAGAAACCCCCACGTCGATCACAAAGAAAGCGAGAGATAATATGCTGGAAGCAGGTTGAGCAGAGACGCGAACGCCGAAAGAGACAGAAGAACTTGTCGGTCTAGATCCTGCCCTGGTGTCACCAGATCAAAGCCTCGTCTCCTATTTCGCTCTGCTTTCCGCTCTCTACCGTTCCCAAGCATGCTTTCGTCCGTACAAATGCTCTCACCGTTTGATCCGTGCCTGGTTCCTGGATCCTGCTTCCTGTTTTCGCTCTCACCGTTTGATCCGTACCTGGTTCCTGCTTGCTGCTTTCACTCTCATCATTTTATCCGTACCTGGTTCCTGGTTCCTGCTTCATTATCGCTGTCCTCGTGCCGGTTCTTGGCTTGGTTCTCGCTATCTCGTGCCCTGAAGGCTGCTCTCACAGCTATCTCACCAAAGAGAGGCGTGCTCGCTCCTCAGTGCATCGTGCTTTTGCTCTGCTTTTCCTCTGAGTCCTCACCTGAGCTCACGAGTATTTATATCGCTGTCTTTCCCACCTGTTTAGCTTCTTCTTCTGTATGTTATCTATCCATCTCTCTATTGATCTATCTGTCTATCCTTCTGGATTCACCATCTTCTCCTAGATCTGTAGAGATCTGCTTTATTTCTCCCAGTCTCAGTACAGCGACACCGCCACCTGGTACGTTCTACTGATAGTTATGAGCCCGGCTTCTGCTTCTTAAGCTGCCCTTGCCTCTGCCTCGATTCCTTATCGATATCTTCGTGCTTCCACTTTTCGCCGTGTCATTTGCCTTACGAACGAGCGACTGCTAATACAACTTCGACCTCGACCAGGAACTGCTACTTCTACTGCTGCTGCTTCTATCGCAGATACTCATCCGAGACCTCAACGGCTGCCTCTTGCTTGGCCTGTCTTCCTGGATCGCTGCGTCCTGCTACTGCTATACTTCTTTTGGACCTACTTTCGTCTTTTAAGAGCTCCTCCAGAAGCTTTCTGATCCCCTGTGTGACCTGTGACACATATCTTCGTGCTCTACTTCGTGCTCTACTTCGTGCTCTACGTGCTTCGTCAAATCTCTATAATCTGCTGAGTTTTACGTGAACCCTTTCGCGATGTCCAACGCTTCGACTCTTGTGACTCTG
>CAKVJS010000239.1 GCA_934754755.1 uncultured Erysipelotrichales bacterium | reverse complement strand
TTGCGGAAATGAAAACCGGTGAGGTTAAAACTTTAACCTCTATTTTTCCAGTATATCTGAATGCCCTTACAGGAAAAGGGGTTCATGTTGTTACTGTCAATGATTATCTAGCCGGACGGGATAAAGAAACAAATGGACTTGTGTATGAGTTTCTAGGATTACGTGTTGGCTTGAACAAACGGGAATTGGATCCAACGCAAAAGCGTGAAGCACATGATTGTGATATTACGTATACAACAAACGCAGAATTAGGTTTTGATTATTTACGTGATAATATGGTAACTCGATTGGAAGATAAGGTTTTAGCTAGAGGGCTAAATTATGCCTTAATTGATGAGGTCGACTCGATCTTAATTGATGAATCTCGAACACCATTAATTATTTCTGGTGGGCGTAAAAACACAGCTGCGTTATACGTCCAAGCAGATAAATTTGTTAAATCATTACAAGCTGACAAGGATTATGAATTGGATATTGAAAGTAAAACCGTAGCTCTTACCGCACAAGGGATTGCAAAAGCAGAAAAGGGATTTTCATTAGACAATTTATACAATCCACAACATACGGCTTTAGTGCATCATATTAATCAAGCATTACGCGCTAATTATATTATGTCACGTGATGTTGAATATATGGTTGCAACAGAAGATGGTAGTCACAATATTCGCAATGCGAAAATTATGATTATTGATCAATTTACTGGACGGGTAATGCCAGGAAGGGCTTATTCGGATGGACTACATCAGGCTATTGAAGCAAAAGAAGGCGTTCCTATTAAAGAGGAAACCGAAACTAGAGCGACTATTACATACCAAAATTTCTTTCGCTTATTTAATAAGCTAGCAGGGATGACAGGAACGGCTAAAACAGAAGAGGAAGAATTCCGCCTTATCTATAATATGCGTGTTATCGAAATTCCTACGAATCAACCGATTATTCGGGATGATCGTAACGATCGCATTTATATGACTAAAGATGGTAAATATAGAGCCTTATGTGAAGAAGTAGAACGTCGTAATGGTTATGGACAACCGATCCTAATTGGTACTACTTCTGTTGAAACTTCGGAGATATTATCCAAGATGTTAAACAAGCGCAATATTAAACACAACGTTTTAAATGCAAAAAATCATGGTAAAGAAGCCGAAATTATTATGCATGCAGGACAAATCGGGGCAGTTACGATAGCCACCAACATGGCTGGTCGTGGTACCGATATTAAACTTGGAAAAGGCGTACCAGAAATTGGTGGATTGGCTGTTATTGGTTCGGAACGACACGAGTCTAGACGTATTGATAACCAGTTACGTGGACGTTCAGGACGGCAAGGAGATCCTGGATATTCTGTTTTCTATGTTTCCTTTGAGGATGAATTAATGCAACGATTTGCGGGAGAACGCCTGCAAAAATTAGCAGGAAGATTAGATCCTGATGATGCCATTGAAAATAAAATGGTTACTAAGTCCATTGAAGGAGCACAAAAGCGGGTTGAAGGACAAAACTTTGATGCACGTAAAAATATTTTACAATACGATGATGTTATGCGCCAACAGCGCGAAATTATGTATTCCGAACGTGATAGTATTATGGCAGAAGAAGACCTAGCGCCAATTATTAAGGGATTCTTTAAGCAAGCTATTAGTGACACGGTACGTAGCTTTACGTCGCTAGATAACAAAGGGAATCCACATATTGATGTAGAAGGTGTTGTTGATAAGGTAGCGAAAAGCTATGTATTGTTAACAGAAATTAAACCTGTTCATCCAGAGACGGTAGAACAGGAAGCAGATCGTCTTATCGATACATTAACAGAAGTTATTTTTAATCAATATAACTCTCAAACTCAAATCCATTTGCAATACAAAGCCACCGTACCTATTATATTTATCGCA
>CAKVJS010000238.1 GCA_934754755.1 uncultured Erysipelotrichales bacterium | reverse complement strand
GGGTTAAAGAATCCAGCCCAAACACCAAGGAAGGCAATTACTACAAGTAATAACATAACAACTAATGGTGATAATTTCTTTTTCGTTAATAAGTACCAACAGAAAACTACAAAGAAAGCTGATAAAATATTTGGAAAGATTCCATCTAATGTCTTTTGTAATTCTAGATATGGTTTAGCGGCACCTTTGGTAAATAGTTGAAACGAAGTTTTAATCGTAATCCATGAAGCCGCAACCGCCCCAATTACAATGGTTCCTAACATAATGATTGAATCACGAATCGCATTGGCTTGATCCCCAATTAGGAATTCTACTGCCTTACCACCTAATTCATATCCTTTATAGTACAAGAAACGCATTCCAAATGTCATTAAAAGATTCCATGCAATGATATAGAAGATTGCACCAATTGGTGAACCATCTGTTGAAAGTCCCATAGAGATACCTAATAAAAGAGGAATTAAAGTTCCAACAACTAAGGAATCTCCGATCCCAGCTAACGGTCCCATTAATCCGGCACGAAGTCCATTAATCGTTTCTGCATCAATATCAGTAGCTCCATTTGCCTTTGCTTCTTCTAAACCAGCTGTAATACCAACTACAACCGTACCTACTTGAGGTTCCGTGTTAAAGAAGGCTGTATATGTTTTCATAGCCTCTCTTTTTTCTTCTTTCGTATCGTATAATTCATCAACGATAGGAAGCATAGAAAGTAAATAACCAAAAGTCTGCATATGTTCTTGAGAGAAACATGTTAAATGGCCATAATACCAATTTCGAAAAGATTTATGCAGAGCCTTTTTAGAAAGCTTCTTTTCCATCTATATGTCCTCCTCTTCTTGTTCCAATGCCTGTCCGGATTTCATACGTATATTTAACATTTGTACACGGTAATTAATAACCGCAAACATACCTCCAACAATGGCTGCTCCAATAAGATTTAATCCCATTCCTGCAGCAAGCGCAAAACCAAAGAAGAAGGTAATAAAGTCCGTTGTTTTATTGATAACTTGTTTTAATAATATAGCGACCCCAACCGCTGGTAATAGTGATCCTACGGTAAACAATGTTTTCATCGCCATTCCGCTCATTGGTAAGTAATCTTTAATTAGATTAACCATTGGCTCTCCCATTTTACACATGATTAATGTTGGAATGAAAGAACATATTATATGTGAGATCCATGGTAATACCATATCTACCGCATACAATTTATGAAATTCACCTTTTTCTACAGCCTTCCATCCGACATGTTGCCACGCTAAGTTGATGGTTGCTGTTCCATAGAATAATACCGTTCCAAGCGTTCCTACCATAGTACCAAAAGAAGTTGCTAAACCTAATCCTTCTGATGAACCGGCTGGCACGCCTAATGATTTAATTGCGACCATAGCCAATGGAATACCAATATAACTTACGGCCCGAACATCCGCTGAAACCGTACCTCCTGGTGTAACAAGGGCAATATAAACAACTTGCATGGCAGTACCAACAATGATTCCTGTTTTCATATCGCCTAAAATAATACCACAAACTAATCCGGCTACTAATGGTCTACCTAAGGTATAGTTACCAATAACGCTACCACCCATACCAGGCATACTTGCTAGACAGGCAAAGAATCCTAGGATTGATGCCTGCATCCAACTAATTTCCATCTCTTTTCCTCCTGTTTTTATTTATAACCAAATTGATGACGGAATTTTGTCCAGTTACCAATGGCTTGTTCCTTTAATAACGCAAATTCTACTTGATACCCTTTTTGCATAATTGCTTCTAGTGCATCTGCTTCTTCTTGGGTAATCGATTGATTATTACCTAACTTGGTTGCCCCTTCCCGGTCATTACAAGGTCCAATAATTACCGTATTTAATCCCGGTTGTAAATTAAAATCCACT
>CAKVJS010000237.1 GCA_934754755.1 uncultured Erysipelotrichales bacterium | reverse complement strand
CTTGTCCGCCTGTGTGGCAGGCTCAGACTTCTGCCCTAAAAATAAAACATCATGCACAACTTCTCTTACCATCTATTTTTATGTCTCCTTCTCTTTACTCTTCCATATCATTCAAATCGTTCAATTTTTTCAGCAATTTTTTTCATTTGCTCAATAGTTGCATTATAATCTACATAATCCTCTGAAAAGTAGTCTGTAATAGCCTGATAATCTTCTTTATAGAAATCATTAGCACAAAATTCTTTTATTAACACCGATACACAAACACCCTCTTTAGCCGAAGGACATATACTCATTCCTTTTCTATGCTCCTGAATTTCTTTAAATAACTTCTCAAAATTCGTATCAAAATTAACTTTTTCTGTCAATTTATATATATCATATAAGTGTCTTGAATATCGCTTGGATTTATTTTTCAAATAATAATCACACAATGCGAAAATCTTGTCAATGTAAGTTCTTTCTATTGACTGGAGTTTCATTTCAAACTCTTCCAAAGAAAATTTTGAAATAAAATCTGAATGATTCTTTTTAACAAAAAAATCTCTTATATAACTTCCAAGCATTACATTTTCTGTCGGGAATGCATAAGAACCTAATGCTGTCTCTAATTTTACAGATGACAATACTCTCTCGTCTTGAATTCCGCAAACTGATTCATATGTGAAATAATATGCATTATAATCTCGATCACTCTGTATTTCATTCCAATTTATTATCGGCATATTTAATTCATCGCTAATACCTTTTAATATATTATTTTTCAGTTTTTTTCTCCGTGCTTCTCCCAAATGTTCATCAAATGTAATATCTATATCTTCTGAAAACCTATTTATAATTTTATAGCCTTTTGAAAGTGATGTACCACCTTTAAATACTACATTTGACAACTTATTTGCTAATTTTTTCAATAGCATAGTTACATAATAATCTTTTTCAATAATTATTTCCGTACGCCCCGTCTCTGCAGCCACTTGTTCTATTATTTCTTTAAATATTTCCTTATCATCATGCAGATACATACTTCACCTCTGTTTCATAAATAGCTTTATAAACTTTCAGTGGATAATAGCACAAAAGGCGGTCTACCTGATTTTTTGTTATTGAATGTTCTATTGCAAATTGGGTTAGAATTTCCCCGCAAACTTTCATATCTTCTTCTGCTGATTTATCAATATCTTTCAGACAATCTAAAAACTGAAGAACATATGCATTTTCTTCCGTCACTTCTACCACAGGCTTTCTTATCACATATTTTCTATTCTTAATGCTAACCTCACGAACTAAAGCTGGCGCATAATTACTAATTATTTCTTCTTTAAATGGCATCTGCGTTGATAAACCAAGTCGATTTGCCAACGTATATCCTGAATAAAAACCTACTCTTTTCCCTTGTCTTAAAATATATTTATGCGTGGCAACTGTTTCAGCCGAAATCACAGAATTCTCACCAAAAATATTTTTTTTAGGCAAATAATAAATTCCTGCCTCAAATCGGCAAATCACACCCGAATCTGTTAATTTTTTCAAATGATACCTTATATTTTCCTCTGACATTCCCTCTATGCTAATATCCGCCAAAAATATCGGCTCACCTTTTTCGTAATTTTTCACCAAATAATCCAGTAACACATAATCACCATCTTTCAAAAAGTAAATTATTATTTTACTTATCGTTAGTATATGTTTAAATATGTTTTTTGTCAATTCGTATTTTAAATATTCTATAAATATTTTTACAAGCACTTATTTAATGAAATCCTTATCTATTCTCCCTCCAAAAATCCTAAGCATTCATCAAATATATTAAACAACATATCCCCGGAACACACCGGAAGTTCTGCCGTTGTTCCCGGCAGTTCCGCATACTGATATAAGTCCTCTGCTTTTGTCAGCACCAACACTGG
>CAKVJS010000236.1 GCA_934754755.1 uncultured Erysipelotrichales bacterium | reverse complement strand
TGATAGTTCCCAAGCAAAGAATAATATTTTAAAAATAGAGGAAAAGGGTTTCGATCAGGTTTTTAGCATATTAGCAGAATTTCCTAATACTATTGAGTCTATCCAAAGATCTAACTATTCTCTGGATACTGCATTTATAGCAGCAGTAATGAAATATAAGGATACGTACTATGAAAAAACTAATTAAACTAGAGACTATAAAGTGGATTCGAAGTAAAAAGTTGTATATAGTTATGTTTGTCTTCTTATTTTTTGGCCTTAGCTCACCACTATCAACGTATTATGCTAAGGATATAATAAAAGTGCTAAGTCATGGGTCGGATACTAAACTTGCTCTTGAAGATCCTACATGGCAGGCTTTAATGCAAAGCTATTTTAAAAATCTTTCCGATACAATACTATTTATCGTTGCATATATTTGTTCTTCTATGTGCCGTTTACGGCCAAATACTTCGATAGAATACTTTTATAAGACGCGAATTAAACATAATAACTATCTCTATTTTCCTAAGTATATAGCCTGTATTATAATGGTTACTCTCGGACTCATAATAGGCTTTATAAGCATGTTTTTTATTACATCTATTTTCTTTAATAATATTGACCTATCAAGAGTATGTATCATTTTTCTTATCCAATTATACGGGTTTTTAACATTAGTATCGCTCTCTGTTGTGTTTAGTATACAAACTAAATCCCCGTTTCTTTCAGTCCTGTTGATAGAAATCATAATTATTTTATCTGGGATTATCCAAAGTTTTCTACGATGGAAAGACTGGTTTATTACAGATCTTATAAATCCTATAGAAATAATAAACAAGGGAGTATTCTGGGAATATTTAAAATGGTCTATTTGCGTAACCTCGGTTATTTTAGTGTTAAGTTTACTAATTATTGTTAAATATTATGCAATAAATCGTGCAAGCAGGAATTCTATTTAGTATCGCCACATAACACAGTAACTAGACGTATGGTTTTTTACGTAACTTCTATACTTTTTTAATGCGGAATGAAATTATAAAAGTTAATATCTTAAGCCAATTTGATTTACCCAAGGTGGAGGAGTATTTGCCTACGGTATTATCAGAAATGGAAATCCGACATATTAGATACCATACCTATGGATAATTATTAGGTAATGAGGAAGGCCTCTATGTTTTTGTTTTAAAGCCGTGTCATCCGACTGCTATGTTAAGCTTAAAATATCTTTCACTGATACATAAGAGAAGGGAATTATTATATTAAAGTAAATAATCTAAATAAGGAAATATGGTTCTTAATAACTCATCTGAATTGAAATTGAAAAATTCGATGTTAACTATTCGATGTTACCTATATTAATAAATACATTAATTTTTGTGTCTCACATCATTTATAATTCTACATAATTATGTTTTTAAGGGGATTATTAAATACTACCCGACAAAATTTTAATTATTAACTACATAATTTCAGGTTGGAGTTTTTAGTAATTTAAGGGATGCCGAAAGTTATAAACATAATAAGAAATATATTATTTATTAGCGGATAAAAGGTCTACTGAAATGGAAAATAACTACCGCCATTATATACTATGATAAAATTATAATATCATTATTGTGTTTTAGTCGAAGAGGTCTATAATAGGAATTACAGAGATCTCTAAGAAACTATAGAAGATAGGAGGGGTATCAAAGGTTTATTTCATTATAGTAGTAAATGGATAATTACACTACGTTGTAAAAGATTACTATTTTATAGAAAGGGGAATTAATATGAAAAAAATAGTTGCTTTTATTTTATCGATTATGACATGTACTGGGTTTATTTTTCCAACTCCAGTATTTGCAGCCAATACACAACATATAGAAGAACGTCACTATCATATCATAAACCATGCAAATAGGAACTTATCTATTGAAGCAACAGGTAGAGGA
>CAKVJS010000235.1 GCA_934754755.1 uncultured Erysipelotrichales bacterium | reverse complement strand
TGTCGTAATATTGCGGATTATAAGAGATCTTCACAATAATTCACAGAGTTATTCATAGTGTGCATAACTTTTGTGAATAACTCTAAATAGTGAATATAAATATAGTGATCAGTAAGGCAAGAAATATACGAAAATGATATAAAATAAATTGACTTATATATCAAAAACAGATAAAATGTATTAGCATATGTTAATTGTATAAAAATTTATAAAATTTGGAGGTGCATCAAATCATGAAAAGAACATATCAACCAAATAAACGAAAAAGATCTAAAACACATGGTTTTAGAATTAGAATGTCTTCTGTTGGAGGAAGAAAAGTACTGGCCCGACGTCGTAAAAGAGGAAGAAAAGTATTGTCAGCATAGAGACGATGAAATCCACCTTTGTGGATTTTTTTAAAAACATATGAAAAAACTATATCGAATAAAAAAAAATGAAGATTTTCGTGATATTTTAAATAAAAAGAAGAGTTTTGCGAATCGTTCTTTTGTTATTTATTACACTACCAATACAAAAAAACATACTCATGTAGGTATATCAATTAGTAAAAAAGTAGGCAATGCAGTCGTTCGTAATAAGTGTAAAAGGCAGGTACGAATGATGGTTCAAGAAATCTTTGATTTCCAAGTGTCTACAGATTATGTTATAATTATTAGGAAGGGTTTTCTAGATCTCTCATATGAGGAAAATAGAAGAGAATTGGAATATCTATATCATAAAATAAAAAGAAGGTTGGAAATATAAATGGTCATGGATCGGCAAACAAAAAAAATACTAAAAGTAATTGGCTTATGTTTTGTTTTATTTTTATTAACAGGTTGTGCAACAAATATAAAAGATGGTAAATTAATTGCAGAACGTGCTATTACAGAAAGCACGCCGTGGAATGCAAGCGTTGGATGGTTTGATTTTATATTTGTTTTTCCGATTGCGAAAAGCATAATTTACATTTCAAAATATTTAGGAAATATTGTAGCTAGTGTTATTATCGTAACAATAATTATTAACATTATTATTTTACCAATTATGATTAAAACAACAATATCTTCTCAAAAAATGCAGTTGATTCAACCAGAAGTTGAAAAAATACAGCGAAAATATCAAGGTCGCAAGGATCAAGCATCGCAAATGCGTCTGCAAGAAGAAATTCGTAAATTATATAAAAAGAATGATGTTAGTATGTGGGGATCTTTTACTGCTTTCTTATCACTTCCTATTATGTTAGCGATGTGGCAAGGGGTGCAACGGATTGAAATTTTATATCATCAAAACTTTTTAGGAGTAAACTTAGGGGCTAATTTATCAAAATTAGTCGGAAAGATTAATATATCAGCGATTATTCTATTTATTTTAGTTGGTTTAACACAATATATTGCGATGCAGGTACCACAGATAATGTCAAAACGAAATCCTCGTTATAAAGAAACAGCACAAATTAAATCAATGAAAAAAATGAATTACTTTATGGTTGTTATGTTTTTATGGATTTCATTATCCCAACCTATTGTTATGTCATTTTATTGGATTACTAGTAATATTATAGGGGTAATTAAAACACTATATATCCAATTTTATCATATTGAAAAGCCGAAACAAAAAAAGGTATAGGTGGAAATATGAAACAATATCGCGCTAAAACAGAAGAAGCAGCAGTTCTCAAGGCATGTGAAGATTTACAGGTTACAAGGACTGATTTACGGTACGATATCATTGATCAAAAAAAAGTGTTATTTTTTAAGCGAGTAGAGATACAGTGTTATACTCTACAAATGGTACAAGAATTTGTTGAATCGTATATACATAATATATTAGAAGTCATGGGATTTACTTTTGAAATAGTATCCTATCATCAAAATAATAAAATTCATGTAGCCATTGATACGAATAATAATTCTATATTAATTGGAAAAAATGGAGTAATTTTAAAATCAATAAATCATATTATTG
>CAKVJS010000234.1 GCA_934754755.1 uncultured Erysipelotrichales bacterium | reverse complement strand
GGTGGAAGAAGGATCTACCATCGTTATTATGTTAGGAACTAAGGAGTCACATGAATAAGGGTGCAACAAACACCCTTTTCTTTTTGTCTTGTGTTGAAATGGTGGGCATCTGGGTATACTGGATACGATAATAAAAGGAATACATTTGCAGGGTTAAGAAAATAATGATATAATACATTCAATTTAAATCATTTTTATTATTGGATAGGAATGTAAGGATAGGAGATAGATATATATTGGATTCTAAGCAAATATGGGATATCGTAATATTCATTGTTATGATTATTTTTGCTGCTGTTTGTTCCTGTGCAGAAACAACATATTATTCGGTAAGTAAAATACGAATGCGAACACTTTCCCAGGAGGGAAATAAAAAGGCACGCATAGTAGAACAATTATTAGCGAACTCAGATCGCTTTTTTGGTGCGATATTGGTTGTTATTAATATTGTAAATATTGGTGCTTCCTCCTTTTCAACAGCCTTTGTCATTTCTATTTTTGGTGAAGGAGGAGCGATTGTTGCGTATGCAACTGGTGTGGTGACGCTTATTATTTTAGTCTTTGTAGATATTGTACCGAAAAACCTAGCGATGAAAAACGCAGAAAGCATTGCCCTGTTTTTAGCACGCTTTATGCAAATTGTGTATTATTTGATTTCACCTATTGTCATTGTATTAAATCAATTTAGTTTACTTTTTATTCGATTATTAGGTGGGAATCAAACTATTGGACCAACGCTTACGGAGGAAGATTTAAAAACGATTGTAACCGTTGGCCATGAAGAAGGTGTTCTAGAAGAAGAAGAAAAGGATATGTTGCATAATGTATTTACCTTCGCAGAAACAGAAATTCGCGAAATTATGACACCACGCATACATGTTGATAGCGTTAGCGATGATTGTAGTTACGAACAATTAATGGAAATATATCAGGAATCGCAGTATTCCCGGTATCCGGTCCATAGTGATTCTTTCGATGAGATTATTGGTGTCTTGAATATGAAAGATTTATTATTTAATCAGCTTGATCCAGCTACTTTTGATATAAAAAAATATATGCGGGATACTTTTGTCGTATATGAATTCAATCAAATTTCCGATGTATTTACTCGTATGCGTAAACAACATGTTACGTTAGCTGTTGTATTAGATGAATACGGTGTTATGAGTGGGATCGTTACCTTTGAGGATATCATTGAAGAGATCGTTGGAGAAATTGATGATGAATATGATAAAGAGGAAGAAGTATTAATTAAACAAACAGGAGCTCATGAATACTTAATTGATGGAGGTTGTAGCATCCATGATGTAAATGAAGTATTGAACACGAATTTCAACTCCGAGGAGTTTGAATCGATTGGGGGATTGTTACTCGGTCATTATAGTCGGGGATTACCAACCATAAATAACTGTATTGTAATCAATGGTGTGTCTTTCCGTATTATCGAAATGGATAAAAATCGGATTGCCCTGTTACGGGTTACGATATTACAAACGGACACAGAAGATAAATAAAAATATAAGAGGAGTACTAATAGTGCGCAAAGAAACAGTAGAAATAAAAAAAATGGGTATTAATGGCGAAGGCATTGGTTATGTAAATCAAAAAGTTGTTTTCGTAAAAGGCGCCTTGTTGGGAGAACAAGTAGAGGTAGAAATAGTCGCTAGTAATAAAAATTATGAAGAAGGAAAGCTGTGCTCTATTTCTAAGCGTTCCACACATCGATGTAAACCAAAGTGTGAACAATCGGATACTTGTCAAGGATGTAGCTTATTACATATGCCATACCGTGATCAATTACGTTATAAAGAAGATATTGTAAAACAATCGCTTCGTAAATATACGAATTATAATCTTTCTTCGTGTACCTTTAGATCCATTGTTCCTTGCCCACCAGCGGATGGCTTTATGACGAGTATTAATGTACCCATTGTACGTTTTAAAAATACTATCACTTTTGGTATCTATCAAAGGAATACACAACATT
>CAKVJS010000233.1 GCA_934754755.1 uncultured Erysipelotrichales bacterium | reverse complement strand
CCTATAAAAGCGAAAGAAAAAGTAAGTAGCCAATACTTACTTTTATACTGTCATAATATCTTTTTCTTTTTCTTTAGCTATCTCATCGATCTCTTTAACAAAGGTATCTGTTAATTTTTGAACCTTATCTTGTCCGTGCTTAACATCGTCTTCTCCAACATCCGCTTTCTTAATTTCATCGTTTGCATCACGACGAATATGACGAATCGATACTTTTGCTTGTTCCGCAAATTTCCATACGTTTTTAGCGAATTCACGTCGCCTCTCTTCCGTTAATGCTGGAATCATTATACGAATAATTTCACCATCATTTTGTGGCGTTAATCCTAAATTGGCTTCATAGATACTATGTTCAATATCTTTTAAAATAGTTTTATCATATGGTTTAATAACTAATTGTCGTCCTTCTACCACAGATACACTTGCAATTTGATTAATCGGTGTAGGTGTATCATAATAGATCACCATAACCCGATCCAGAATTGAGGGATTGGCTCTTCCGGTACGAACCGTAGCTAGATCTCGCTGGAAAGAGTCAATTGCTTTATTCATCCGATCTTTGCAATCATCCAATATCATTGTTATCATTTTGCTTCTCCTTTTTTAATTATTGTTCCTATTTCTTCTCCGTTACAGGCACGCGCTATATTTCCTTCTACAGACATATTAAATACTAATAAATCAATATTATTATCCTTACATAGTGTAATAGCAGTTTGATCCATAACTTTTAAGTCTTTGGTTAATACATCCGTATATGTTATATAATCATATTTATGTGCAGAGGGGTCTAACTTAGGGTCCGCTGAATATACACCATCGACTCCATTTTTAGCCATCAAAATAACATCTGCTTGAATCTCTGCAGCCCGCAAAGCGGCTGTTGTATCTGTCGTAAAAAAGGGATTTCCAGTACCAGCACCAAAAATGACAATTCGTCCTTTTTCTAAATGACGAACTGCGCGTCGACGAATATAAGACTCGGCAATTTGACGCATTTCAATAGCCGATAGCACACGCGTGGGAACGCCAATAGATTCCAATGCATTTTGGACCGCTAAACCATTCATAACCGTAGCAAGCATACCCATATAATCAGCACTAGAGCGATCCATGCCCATATCAGCCCCCGATTTTCCACGCCAGATATTACCACCACCACAGACGATGGCAATTTCAATACCTAAATCTTTTGCATCCTTAATTTGTCTAGCAATATTCGATACTGTTGCTGCATTAATACCTAGATCATCTTTTCCGGCTAATGCTTCGCCACTTAATTTTAATAAAACTCGTTTGTATTTCATCTTCGCTCCCCTTTACTTATAATAAAAGAACACAGTAAAGCGTCCCTCTATTATTATCCACGCATCTGATTAGCTACTTCTTCTGCAAAATTTTCTTCGCGCTTTTCAATACCTTCTCCTACTTGGAATCTAGCCATTTGTAAAATCTTTGCAGTTCCTAGTAATTGAGAAACGGTTTGATCTGGATTTTTAATAAATTCTTGATCCACTAAGCACATTTCCTTTAAATTCTTTTGTAGTCTACCTTGCACCATTTTTTCAATGATTTGTTCTGGTTTAGGTTTTGCGCTATTTGCGTTTTCTTCTAATGCTTGTGCTTTTAATACAGATTCTTCATGATCTAATACTTCTTTTGGTATAGCATTGCGATCGATATATTTAGGAGCTTGTGCAGCAATATGCATAGCTATATCTCTTGCCACTTCTTCCTTACCTTCAGACAATAAAACGATAGCTGACATTTTACCACCCATATGTGAATACGCACCAAATACTTGTCCGTCTTCTTTTGTTACTACTTCATATCTTCTAAAGCTTAATTTTTCACCAATCGTACCACTTGCTTCTGCGATAACGGTTTCTAATGGTTTTCCTTCTATTTGCATTTGCATAGCTTCTTACATTGAATTAGGTTTATTCGCTGCCACCACTTGACATATAGTAGCTACTAAATTTTGGAATTGTTCATTTTTAGCA
>CAKVJS010000232.1 GCA_934754755.1 uncultured Erysipelotrichales bacterium | reverse complement strand
GATATTGGTATTTTGGATAACTGTAATAAACACAATACAAAGATGCTTAAAATCGTATATCCGATCCAACCGGCATCAAAGAATATAGTGATTAAAAATAATAACAAGGCGCTAATTTTTAATCGGGGGTCCAATCGATGCACATAGGAGTCAATCGGTAAATATTGGCCAAAGGATACACTATCCATGTAACTCACCCCCTAGTGCTGTTATAACCTCTTGGTACGTACGCATAGAAGGGTCAAGCGTATAGCCAGCCTTATTTAATTGTAAAATAAATTGCGTTAGTAGTGGCAATTCCATGCCTAAAGCATGCATGTACTCTTCTTCTTGAAAAATATGGCTAACTGAATCTTGGCGTTCTACCTTGCCATGGTGCATAATAATTGCTCGGTCACAATATTCTAGCACCAAATTCATATCATGGGTAACTAAGACAATTGTTTTTCCGGCCTCTTGTATACTCTTGAATAACTGCATCATTTCCTTGGTTCCCCTTGGATCAAGTCCAGCCGTTGGCTCATCTAAAACTAAAATATCGGGTTCCATAGCAAGTATTCCGGCAATCGCAACGCGACGTTTCTGACCACCCGATAAATCGAACGGTGATTTTCCTAAATAAGAAGTATCTAACCCCACTTGGACAATCATCTTTTTAGCAATTTCTTTTGCTTGATCTTCGCTTATTCCAAAATTTAAAGGACCATAAATAATATCTTTCTCAATTGTTTCTTCAAATAATTGATACTCCGGAAATTGAAAGACCAATCCTGCTTTTTTACGTAGCGGTTTTAGTGTTTTTGGTTTCTTTGTTGCATCGATCGTATAGTCCTCAATTCTTACATTTCCTTTGGTAGGTAATAGCAACGCATTTATATGTTGAATAACTGTTGATTTACCACTTCCCGTTTGACCAATAATTGCGCAAAAGGATCCCTTGGGTATATCTAAATCTACCCCTTTTAAGGCATGAAACATAAAGGGTGTATTTGCATTATATATATGTTCTACTTTTTTGAATGTAATTGACATAACTCCTCCACTACGCGATGCAAATGAATATCTTCCTTTACTGAGATTCCCTCTTCCCTCAATCCTTGACTAATCTTCAAGGCAAAAGGAATATCTAATTCTAATTGTTGCAGCTGCTTTTTATTGGTTAATACTTCTTCTGGTGTTCCTATTGTTTCAATGCGTCCTTGCTTTAATAAAATAATAGAGTCGGACTCCGTTGCCTCTTCAATATCATGGCTAATAGAAATAATGGTCATGTTGCGTTCCCGATTTAATCTTCTAACCAACGCATTGATTTCACGGCGCCCCTTGGGATCTAACATACTTGTTGCTTCATCAAGAATAATAATATCGGGATGCATCGCAAGAATTCCAGCAATGGCAACCCGTTGCTTTTGACCACCTGATAATTTCAATGGTTCATGGTCTAAAAAATCCTTCATATCAACATATCCAGCGTAGGTATTAATAATAGATTCCATATCTTCAGATGGGATACCAATATTTTCTAAACCAAAAGCAATATCATCCCGTACTGTAGAGCCAATAAATTGATTATCTGGATTTTGAAAGACAATCCCAATATGTCTTCGAATCGCATATAGATTTTCTATATTCAATGTTTTTCCAGCAACTATAATATCCCCTGTTTTTTTTGGTAATAAACCAATTAATAATTTGGCTATCGTACTCTTACCACTACCATTATGTCCTAAAATAGTAACATAGGATCCCTTTTGTATCGCAAAGGATATATTGTTAATCGTTGTTGTTTTTTCATCATATCCAAAGGATAAATTTTGTATCTCAATAATATTTTCTTCCAAAACCCAAACCTCACTCACTTTTATACTTCATTCTAGTATGATTCCCCATTCATGTCAACTTATCAGCCATATACTTATGATTGATTATATGATTCGAAAATGATAATGTCTCAATGTATCGATATTGATTTTGTCCCGATTTACGATACCATAGACCTTGCA
>CAKVJS010000231.1 GCA_934754755.1 uncultured Erysipelotrichales bacterium | reverse complement strand
GATGTTACAAAATATACTATTGTATAAAAGATGCAAAAAGTAAGAATAGTTGCTATCGAGCAAGTTTGAAATATTGTTATATTGGTAATTTGAAGGGCAAGACTAGCAATTGTTTTAGATAAAAAGACAAAGTGGATGATCGCAACAAGAATGGGGAGAAAGAAAACAGATAGAACCTGAAATCGGATACTTTTTTTAATCTCTTTCGTATTCATGCCAACCTTTTTCATGATTTCATATTTTTCTTTATCCTCATATCCCTCTGATATTTGTTTATAATAAATAACAAGGGCTGTAGCAAGTAGAAATTCAATTCCTAAAAAGATCCCAACAAATAGATAAGCCCCATAGGTTAGTAAGTACTCTTCTCTTATATAGTCACTGCTTTGGACCGGGACTTGCCCCGTCAATAACTTATCATTTAGATTGTCGATAATTGCATGCATACCTTGTACCGTTTTATCGGTATTAAAAGCATATATGTATTCGGGATAAACCATGCCTATATCTGGGATATATAATGTAGCCAAGTGTTTTATGGTTTGCTCATTAGCCACTATATTATATTCATTTTTTCCGACCGCATATTTATTTGAAAAGACATATTCCTTAATAGAAAATTGTTCCGCATTGATCGAAAATTTAGTTTCTTTATTGAATGCATTAGAATGGTTTAGCCATAGGACTTCATTTGGCTGTAGGGTTACATGGCGACCATGTAACGTATTATATTCCTCTAAGGATAGTATATTAATTTGTGTACAATCGGGAATTAATTTTTCCTTTACGATCATTTTATTATGCTGTATTTTCGCTTGTATCGAGTAGACATAGTATTGTGTTTCATCTTGCATTTTAATATGATGATTAGAAAGATAATGACGAATCATTTGTATATTTTTATCCTTGGTTTGGGCATCCCACGAGGTATAGATAAAATCCTTATATGGAAATGTAAGGGAGACATGGTCATTAATTCCAAAGTATATAGATAAGGTAGTTGATAACATAAAGATAATACACGTACTTAAAAGGCATATATTAGCGAGCCCTACAGCATTGTGTTTCATTCGATAAAGCATTCCAGAAATAATCGTAAAGTGACTTGTCTTATAGTAGAAACGTTTTCTTTGTTTTAGGAACTTTAAAAGAGTAATGCTAACACCAATAAATAGAGCATAAGTACCAAGAATAAGCAGTACTACTGTACAGAGGGTAGGTAGAAATGCATATTGTAGTTCGGTCGCATTTGATGGTGCTATATAGTATGCAAATCCTAGGGACAAAACACCGATTATGGATATTATCCATTTGGCCTTTGGCTCCTTTTCCCCCATATTTCCACTTTGTAATAAATGGATTGGATTGGAAACATAGATTTGCCATAGATTACTTAGTAAAGTTGCTAAAAAAATAGATATAAAGACAAGAATGGTTAAATCTATAGCTGACATAGAAATCGGGAATTGTGCCTTTTGGTTTACAAAGCCAATAATTCTAAGAAGTAGTAAAAATAAAATCTTACCGAAAATAATACCCAATAATAATCCAGCACTGATGCTTATTATAATGGTATATATATTTTCAAAGAGTAACATACACATAATATGTTTTTTGCCCATCCCTAGAATATTGTATAGTCCTATTTCCTTTTTTCTTTGTTTCGTCAGGAAGCTATTCGTATAAAAAATAAAAATACAAGAAAAGGGGATAAGAATCCATATACCAAAAACAATAAGTATTTCCAACATAGTATCATTAAATTCTAATTTCGTAACAATATCTTTATTATAACTTAGGGCTGTTATCGTATAAAACATTGATACGGTAATTATAGATGCTAGTAAATAGGGGATATAGGTTTTCCTATGCCTCTTCATATTGGTTAGTGCCAATCGGGGATAAAAGAAGAAATGCATCCTATATATCTCCTGTAACAAGGGCCGTTATTGTATTAGGGATTGCTCGTACCAATTGTATGATTCTTTTGTTATTAAATTTATATAAAAACATAAT
>CAKVJS010000230.1 GCA_934754755.1 uncultured Erysipelotrichales bacterium | reverse complement strand
TAGTACCATCAAATCGTTTCATCCAACGCATTAAAGAAGCTTTTGATATCTTATAACGCCTGCAAACAAAGGTGATTCACTTTTTTCTATCCTTGATTTTTAAAAGGTGAGTTTTGTCTCACATCAATTGTAAACTAACAATTTTATCAAATACATATCTGACAAATTCTATTGATTTTCAACAATACTAATTTCAGATAGTAGAATTTATATATCGAAAAAGAAAAAAATAAGACGAAATCAATCTTTTATTAGTGGATAAAAGGTCGATTAAAATAAGCAATAACTATCGCCAATATATACTATGATAAAATAATAACATCACTATTGTGTTTTCATTATTGAGGTCTATAATAGGGATTAAAGAGATCTCTTAAATATTTGAAAAGGAGGGTTAGTTTAAATAAGGTTTGTTATATCATAGTAAATAGGTAGTTATACTACAGTTGTTAAAGATTACTATTTTATAGAAAGGGGAGTTGTTATGAAAAAAATAGTTGCTTTTATTTTATCAATTATGACATGTACTGGATTTATATTTCCATCTCCAGTTTTCGCAAATACAAAACATATAGAAGAACGTCACTATCATATTCGAAACCATGCAAATAGGAACGTATCTATTGAAGCAACCGGTAGAGGATTAAAGGAGGGGTATGATACGTATGTGCAACCAAACGATGATTCTTGGTATCAAACGATATGGTTAGATTATTATCCTGATAAAGATGTGTATACCATCCGAACATCGGTTACTAATAAGTTCTTTATTTTATCTTTCTGGTCTAGTAATGAACATCTTATGTATACTCGTATAAGGCCAATTCCAGAAGCTGAATGGAAAATAGAAAAATATGAAGATCAAGGATATGTTATAAGAAATGTAAATAAATCTGATTATATCCTTAGAACGCCTGTCCCTTGTGATGTTCGTGCAGGAGATCAGGTGATCTGTCAAAAACCAGAGAATAGTAGCGCTATCCGCTCTTCTGAGACATGGGATTTTGTTTAATGCCAATATGATAATATTGCTTTCTTAGGTAAATAAAATATATACCTGATAAAGATAAAAAACGCTAAAACTTAAATGGTTCTAAGCGTTTTTTAGTATAATTAGAGAATGAAAAATAATTGATCTGTTAATGATCTTGTTTTAACTATTGTTACCTACATATAGCAGAAGAAAATACTTTGATAAAAAATTCATTACGTAGAAATTGAACTATATACAAAACTACGTGATAGAGGCTACGCTAGACACGCTTCCTCTTTATTTCGTTATCTACAAAAACAAAGATTTTATAAACAAGCCAAATACAAAGAAAACATATGTTCCAAAGTCTTACTAAACCCCGAAATAAATAGGAATCAAATGGCAGCTAGATGTTAAATACGTACCTAAACATACCAAAAGATTGTTAATGTGTTTCAAAATTAATAACTCTCCTAGTATATTTCTTTCCATTATTGTTTCTCCTATATACTTTGATATAGAAGATTTTAACAAAATTAAGAATCGAAAACAATATTTTCCTTACTATAATTGGCTATTCTTATATTATCAATTTCGGCTATTTTTATATTAACATTAACAAGGATCAACCATTCCAAGGAATAAAACTTTTATCAATACACCGTTATTGATGAAGCCTCAAGGGAATGATACATATAGAACAATTTGCGTAACACTGTTGATTTTATTCTCTTTTTTAATAGTATAATAGATTGTAAGACTGTCGTTAACTTTTCCGTCTATTATAGTGTAACCTATCCAGTTTTGTCTCACATCAATAGTAACCTAACAATTTTATCAAATACATATCTGACAAATTCTATTAATTTTCAACAATACTAATTTCAGATAGTAGAATTTATATATAAAAAGAATATCGAAAAAGAAAAAAATAAGACGAAATCAATCTTTTATTAGTGGATAAAAGGTTGATTAAAATAAGCAATAACTATCGCCAATATATACTATGATAAAATAATAACATCACTATTGTGTTTTCATTATTGA
>CAKVJS010000229.1 GCA_934754755.1 uncultured Erysipelotrichales bacterium | reverse complement strand
CCTTTTTCGTCAATCCTTTTCGACTATTTTTTTTCTTGCTTCCCTACCCTTTTTCCTACTGATTATAAAATTACTTCCTATAATCTACTCTTTTTATTTTATTAATTGTATAAAATAATTTAACTTTATTTAAAAAGGAAATAGATAGACCATAATGATCTATCTATATATCCTATTTTATATCAATTATTCATTAATGCATGACCGAAAAATAGTTCCATATCCTCTTCTACACTTTGTATTCCGGCAATACCAAAGCCTTCAATTAACGTTTTCGCAACTGTTTCTGTTAAAAAGGCCGGGAGAGTTGGTCCTACGTGGATATTCTTTACCCCTAATGATAGTAATGCTAATAAAACTGTGATCGCCTTTTGTTCATACCAAGCAATATTGTATATAATAGGTAATTCATTAATATCCTTTTTATCAAACGCCTCTTTTAAAGCTAAGGCAACTAAGACTAAGGAATAGGAATCATTACATTGTCCTGCATCCAAAACGCGCGGGATTCCATCAATATCACCTAAATCTAATTTATTATACCGATACTTAGCACATCCAGCTGTAAGTATAACCGTATCCTTTGGTAAAGCAGCGGCAAAGGATGAGTAATACTCTCGACTCTGGTGACGACCATCGCAACCTGCCATGACAACAAATTTTTTAATTGCACCACTTTTCACTGCTTCGATAATTTTATCAAGTAAGCTTACGACTTGATTATGCGCAAAACCACCAATAATTTCTCCCTTTTCTATTTCTTTTGGTGGATTACATTTTTTTGCATGAGCAATCATAGTACTGAAATCTTTTTTACCATCTGCATCTGCTTGGATGTGTTGGCATCCTGAAAATCCAGTCACCCCTGTTGTATATACTCTATCCTTATAATCCTTTCTTGGGGGAACCAGACAATTTGTCGTTACTAAGATCGGTCCATTAAAAGATGAAAACTCCTTATCTTGCTTCCACCAGGCATTACCATAGTTACCAACAAAATGTTTATATTTTTTAAATAACGGATAGTAATGAGCGGGTAACATTTCACCATGTGAATAGACATCTACACCAGTACCCTGCGTCTGTTCCAATAACATTTCTAAATCCTTTAAATCATGGCCAGTGATCAATATACCTGGTTTGTTTCCTACACCAATGTTTACTTTCGTAATTTCTGGATGGCCATAAGCACCTGTATTCGCCTCATCTAATAATTTCATGACCGATACTCCCAATTCGCCTGTCTCCATAACTAAGGAAAGAAGATCATTAATTGATAAGGAAGTATCCAACGTTGCAGCTAAGATACGTTGCATTGAAGCATCTAAACAATCATCATATTTTCCTAATATATTCGCATGGTGATTATACGATGCAACACCTTTAATACCATATAGTATTAATTCTTGTAAACTACGTATATCTTCATTTTGTGTTAACTTTCTACTCCAATCTGTATAATCCGTGCTATCCCACAAAGCAGACGCCGATTCGACTTCAGTAATTAAATCTTCTAAAAGACTTCGTTTTAAAACAATCGTTGTATCGATATAACTTTGCAACTCTGCTAAGTTAAAATTTACATTGGTTACGGTAGAAAATAAATTCTCATTGATTCGATCATTTACTTCCTTACTTATTTCTTTTCCTTCCTCCCTTAACTGCGTAGTAATAATTGCCATTCCCTGCGTTAACCACACTAAGAAATCTTGCGCTATGGCAACCTTCAAATCTTTTCCACATACTCCGTGTGAAAAACATCCCGTATTATGCATTGCCTCTTGGCATTGATAACAAAACATATTTTCCATTTCACGTCCTCCTTACTTTAGACATAAAACAGTATATAAAAAAATAAGGAATAGATAAGTAACGTATGTTACCTACTCCTTATTTTATAATATATTTATTAAATACTCTCTATCTATAATAGTAATACTATCCTTTTCTAAGACAATAACGCCATCTTTTTCCATTTGTCTTAATTCCCGTGAAATAGAAGGACGGGTCGTTCCCATGTAAC
>CAKVJS010000228.1 GCA_934754755.1 uncultured Erysipelotrichales bacterium | reverse complement strand
TTTTCTCTTGAATAATCTCTTTTAAGTGTTTCAAGGTGGGCGTTAATGAACTCTCTTTGTTTAGATTGCCATTCTTTGACTTTTAAAGAGTATCTCTTTTTGTTTGTATCGTCAAGAGAGTTAGCCTCTAACCTTTTATACTTTCGGATTTGTCTTTCATTGTAGCGTTGAACTTGCTCAAGATTATAATTTTGGATATCTTTTTCAAGTTCTTGTGGAGTTTTTTGTGTTGGAGGTTCTGTAATTCCCTCTATGTAAGTTTGGGGTGGTGGACATTTGCAGTTTGGGTGATACAATCCACCCTGAATGGCTACCGAAAGTAATGGATATTTATTGTTAGGCTTTCCATTGCTGTAAACATCATCGATATATACTCTGTTTTGCCATCGTGAGCATAAAGGACAGGCTCCATTATGACCATACACTACGACGGTATCAATATCCCATTCTTGACGTTTTTCGCCATCGCCATACATAGTAGCACGTTTTTCGGCAGTTCTAAGAGCCATCTCGGAATAACTTGCGATGTTCACTAAATTTCCATTCTTGTATCGTATGGAGTTTATCCCATTAGATAAAAAATCTTTGGTAGCCATATCTACTGCCTGATTTAGCGTTATAGAGCCCGTATTAAGCCCAATTTGAGCCTTATATATAGTCTGTCTATATAAGTCGTTAGAGCGTCTTAAAAGAGAATATTCAGCCTTTTGAAAGTCGTCCGTAACAGATTTAATTAAGGTGTTCAACTTCTCTTGATTTACTCCAAGAGCATTAGCAGGGTAATGTCATTAAGTTAAGGAAAATGAAGATATTCACAGAATAAAAAGAAGATTATGCGGCTATTTTATGAATAATATGTAAATTTTTACAAAAAATCATTGACAAAAGGCAAAAAAATGTGCGATGAAATCAATTAGTTATGAATTTATGAATAACTGATTGGAAGATTTTATTATGCAAAGATATTGCAATGTCATCAATTCTTCTCATTTAGAAAAACTGATAACAAAAAACAAGTGTTCTGTTAGACCTGAACGGTCAGCGACTAGAGAAATCTATTACCATTCGCCATCGGATTCAATTACAGATTATCATAACTCTTATCGTTATATAATTTCTCATTTATCAATAGATAATGGAACTTTGTTATCTATAGTTTGATTTCTTATTAGCTTAATGACATTAGGCAGACAGTTTCCTCTGCACTCCCTTTCTTATCATTCTTATCAAATATTTTACTTAATTTATTTTTTTACATAAACTATTCATAAAATCAATTGACATTTTATAATTTTTATGATATAATAAATTGATTAATAATTTTTGTATCAATAATTTAAGAGGAGGAATACAATATGAAAAAAAAGTTATTAAGTATATTAATAGTAGTAACATTATGCATATTAAGTAGCAATATAGGACTTTTTGTAAATGCAGATACTACTGATACTAATAATTTAAGTGATTTATGGGGTTACACTGAAAATGATGATGGTACTTTAACTATAACTCGATATAGAGGTAAAGAAGAAAAAGTAATAATTCCAAAACAAATAGATGGTAAAGATGTTACTGTTATAGGTCAAGAAGCTTTTTGTTATAATATTTATATAAGGTCTTTAAAATTACCAAATACATTGAAGGAAATTAAAAATGGTGCATTTTTAAATACACCTTTAGAATATGTTGAAATTTCGGAAAGTATTGAACTTTTAGGTGCTTATAGTTTTGCAAATTGTAAAAATCTTAAAACAGTAGTAATATTCTCTTCCAATTTAGAATTAAATGTGGGTTGTTATCCTTTGGAATTAATGCCATTTGCAAATGATACTAACTTAACGATATATTATCCAAAGAATAGTATGACAGAAGAACAATTATTTTTATATGATTGGTCTTTCAGTGAAAATTGTAATTTTATTGCTATAAATGATTTAATTGGTGATATGAACTGCGATAATAATTTAACAAATATGGATTTATTACTATTAAAACGTTATATATTAGGGAATAGTTATTTAACTATCAATGCAGATG
>CAKVJS010000227.1 GCA_934754755.1 uncultured Erysipelotrichales bacterium | reverse complement strand
GAGGCACTCCTGAATGGAGGGACTATTCTGATCCGCGAAAGGGCAGTATCAACAGCGCCATCGACAGCTATAACGTACAACCATCTTGGACGGATGAACTGTATGAGCCTCCAAAGCGCAGGTCTAACTTGCCAATGCCTAGGCCCAGAGCTGAAGGAGCTCCCTATTTTGATGGAAAAAATATCAGCACATTCCTCCACGAATTTGACGACCTCTGTGAAGAGTATGGACTGAGCCATCTTCAGGCAATGAGGAAATTGCCCACCTATTGCAGCGATCGAATCCGAGATTCCATCATGATGACAATGCATTATCAAAAGGAGGACTATCTTGGTCTCAGGAAAGCATTGAAAGCCAAATATGAAAGGATGGATGAACATCAGAAATACCACTCCATTGGCTATCTGGGGTATTTGACCCGCCAACTTAAGCAACGAGAAATCGACCTCAGCGACTTTGTCGAAGGATTTGAGCCAGTTGCAAAGATACTGGTAAGAGAAGGACAACTATCCAATTCACAGCAAATCGAGATCTTCTTGAACGCTCTCCCGGAAAACTTGGCTGTCGAAATCCAGCGAAAGTTCCGCATTGGGAACCCACCACGACCAGGAATCAACATGGATGAAATCCTTGAGTTTGTCAATGAAGGATTGGAGGCAGCTCAATTAGTGAAGCAGAGGAGAAAGGTTGGAATGACCATTTCAGCCGACTATGACCAATTTGAAAGAGACGGACGGAAGAATTTGCCGGAAAATCCTCGGGAAACCGGACGTCTGGATCGACTTGAAGGACTGATTGAAGGACTGGTTGTGGGTGGAAGATTCAGTCACCCTGGGATATATGCGACGAATGCGGCACAAGGCATGCAAGGAAGCAATGTTGTGGACAATTCCCAAGGATTGGCTCAACCAGCTGGATCACCTGCAAACGAGCCAGGGCCCTATGGCGAATATAGTCGATTCAATCGATCCAGATCCACCTGTTACTTTTGCGGCCGACCTGGACATCCCATGAGATCCTGCAAAATTCTGGAAAAGATGATTGAAGACGGGATTGTTCATAGAGGACCTACCGGGTATGTCCACCTGGGACCAATTGGATATCAAAACGCCCAGATTCTTCGAAAAGAGGGAGAAACTCTCGCTAAAGCTGCCCAAAGGATGTATGCAGATCAAAAGATCGGGCAGACGAAACAGGAGTCGCCTCAGGAAAAAGGACCTCAAAGGAATTTGGACCCTGCGAAAGAAACGAATCAGCCAATGAAAACATCGAACAAAGGAGGACGGCCCAAAGGCGGTGCCGCACAGTTTATGCCGACTGACATTCAGCTAAACAGAACAATTGCTGAAGATGGACTGCCAATGATGCCGAATTGCAATCAAGTCGTTGACTGTGATAATGAGGAGTTGGTAAGCGCCATGAAGCAAATTCTTGAAAAACGAACTATTAAGGGGAAGTCTCCTGAAGAAGTGGAGTCAAACCTTGCCTTGATCAAAGAGTTTGCTGAAATCGTCTCGGTGCTCAACGAGGAAGAATTTCAAGAGCAATTGGATGACCTGACCGACGCTGAGGTAAACAACGTCGAGAATCACAGGTGTGACTGTGTTGGAGAATGTCACTGCGACGCTCAAGCCCGTGAGGCTGGACAACGACGAACTGCTAGGCAGCCCACTGAACCAAACAAGCAGCTCAGAAGAATAACCAGAAATATGGCAAATGCTAGCAACTCCAGAGGAACGACTCCAGGACAAACAGTGTATGAGCAGTTCCAAGAAGCGGCCAGGCAAGGAGAAAGAGAAGGAATGCAAACTGAGGCCAACCAAGATGACAGGATGGAGATCGATCAAGAGGAAGGACCTGCAATGGAAAGTGTGGAAAGGCAAGGCAACCATCAGGCTCAATTCCAGAACCAAATTGGGTCGAATCAACCGCATAATCAACCGCATACTCAACCGCATACTCAACCGCATGTTCAGCCGCATGTTCAGCCGCATGTTCCGCCGCATATTCAACCGCATGCACAACCGCAAGTTCAACCGCA
>CAKVJS010000226.1 GCA_934754755.1 uncultured Erysipelotrichales bacterium | reverse complement strand
CTTTAAAAGCAATTAATATCCTAAACCACTAAATGAAGAGCACAATTAATCTTCTGACCAACGAAAAGTCTTTTTTGATATATAGATAAAGATAATTGAAAATAAAACAATAATACCTATATCTAATATATTATTATAATTATGAAAGTTCCCTGTCCATGCCGATGTTAAAACTTGATTTGTATATGTTTGAGGCACCAAATGCGATAATAAGTGTAGTAATTTACTTAGCGATTCAGTTGGAAACATGCTACCTGAAAGCATATTCATTGGATAGAATAATAACAATAAAATCGTTAATGCATGATTTGGTTTAGCACTAATAGAAGCAATCATAAACCCTAAAGAAAAGAACATCCAAGAGGATACAAAAACAGAAAGAAGAAAGATTCCCCATTGAATTTGACCCAGATCAATATTAAACATTAGAAAAGTGATAACAAACAGCTCTAAAATAGCAATAGCAACAATGAATAATCCACGTAAAAACAAAGAGATCATAATCATTGGTAAATTAATAGGTGTAATCGATAACCTCTTATAAGCATTACTATACTTATCTGTCACTATCTGCAGCCCTAGAGTAAAGCCACCAACTGCATACAATATTAACGATATTTGGGATGGTAAAAAACGTTGTACATAATTTAAATTACCAGAAAAACTATTTCCACCATACATTGTTCCAAAAATATAAAACATTAATGCTGGTAATAATAATGTAAAGATAACAAAAAGCGGTTCTCTAAAAAACATCTTCATATCGAGTTTAAAATTTGGCCAAAATCCTTTCATACCTCTACTTTCCTCCTAGAACAATAATGCATATATACATCATCCATAGATGCTGTATTTCCTAATTGTTTTCGTACTTTATATACATAATCATACTTTACTAATTTACCATCACGTAAGATCATAACCTTATCACAGTACTTTTCTACTTCTTTCATATTATGTGTAGTTAACAGAACGGTCTTCTTTTTTTCTCGCAAGGCCTCAATTCTTTTCCATAGCTCATACGTAGCTTCTGGATCCAATCCAGTTGTCGGTTCATCTAAAAAGAGAAAGGAAGGATTGTGTAACAAAGATAAGCTAAGAGATAATTTATGTTTCCATCCGCCAGACAACTTAGAAACATATTTATCTTTCATTTTATGCAGTGAAAATTCCTTTATTATACTTTCCTTTTGTTGCTTAGGAAGTTGATATAAATCAGAAAATAAATCCAAAGCTTCATATACCTTCATTTTTTGAAATAATGCGGTTTCCTGTAGCTGCACACCGATATTTCTTTTAAAATCATTTTTTATATTTTGTTCCCATACAACAGATCCCTCTGTTGTATTTCGAATACCCATTAAAATTTCCATCAGTGTGGTTTTTCCAGCGCCATTATGGCCAATAAGACCAATACACTGATTACTATCAATCGTAAAATTTATGTCTTGCAATACAGTATATTTACCATACGTCTTACTCACGTTTTCCACTTCTAATATTGTATCCATAATTCTCCCTTCTACATAAGCTATTCTCTTATTAACAAAATATGATATGATATCGATTACATTATATCATAATTGAATACAGAATAAAGTAATAAATTCAAAAGAAAGCAATATAGGATATTTTTGTCAATTATATCAATGGATAAATAAAATGATTAACCTTATCCAGTTAATCACTTCTATAAATTTATACAAGAGCAGCAGTAAAAGCCCATAAGTTAACACCCATTTCTATGAGAAACCGCTCTTTTACAAAGCCCTAATCTTCATCTATATATTTAATTATATCGCCAGGTTGTTTCTCTAATAGCTCACAAATTCTATCAAGTACTCGAGTACTACAGACCTCTGTGCAACTGCTCGGCATGCAACAACTTTTCTTTAGCTATCCGCGTAGTTGGGTACCCCTTCTTTTTTAATTCTGCTCAATTTTATAAACTAACACACTCATGCCTTCTTTCTATTATTATTTGTAAGTAGAAAAGGGCTCCATAGAACCCTTTTTCTTGCTAGATTGTCTTATTACTATCACTATTATAT
>CAKVJS010000225.1 GCA_934754755.1 uncultured Erysipelotrichales bacterium | reverse complement strand
GCTGTTCTAATTGCTTCCTGTTCCTCTTGTGTGAATGCCTCGTTGATAAAATCCTCATTTAACCAACTTCTCACTGAACTATCCTTCCATGTCGTATCCACTAACTTTTCATCATAGCACACTCTCTCCAGGATCTGATCCGCAATTAAAAAAGCATCACTTCCACTTATTGATAATATACGCCACTTAATAGGATCTTTTGTTTTTCCCTCTGTATCATTTTGATAATAATTACCGAACCATAAACAATCATATGTAACACTACCATCATCATTCCAAACTGGATTAGACAATCCATAAACATTATCTGCTACTTGATGATTTGAATTATCCGCTAATTCAGCCTCTACCTGTCTAGCCGGAAACGATGCAAAAAGACTTACAAACAATGCGAAAATTCCCGTCCACGAAATAATTTTATTAATGCTTTTTTTCATACTGAATCTCCCTCATTCACTTAATCTTTGCTTTCTTAGATAAACCTGCATTTCTCAAAATATTTTTATATTTTTTCCTGTACTTTTGAGCAATCTTTACTTTTAGTTTTTTATAATTATTGCTTCCAGCTTTATAAAACGCTTTCTTCCCAACGGTTTTCTTAGTAAGATGTTGCGTTTTCACAGTAATTTTTTGTAACTTACTACAACCATAGAACGCTTGCGAACCTATCATCATTACATTTTTTCCAATTGTAATATGCGTTAATTCCCTTTGCTTTTTAAATGCTTTGGGCTGAATAGCTGTTACTTTATAAACAGAATTATTATAAAATACTGTATCCGGTATTACAGCTTTATACAATATAAATTGATCATCACACTCCACAAGACTAACTGTTTTTTGATTCTTACTGTCAGCCGTAATCTTATACACTAATCCTGTATAGATATTTATTATTTTCTCTCCTACCAAACCTGCATTTGCATTCTTTTCACTCGAACCACCATTATTACTACTCACCAATTTAGGGATTATCTGCCCATCACTTAATTTGGCACCACAATCATCACAATACACATCTCCGCTATATCCATTTTCCTTATATGTTGCCTGTTTTTGATTCTTAATAACTTTATTCTTATGTACAGTGTCTTTGTACGAATATAAAATCGATCTTTCACCTGTATATTTTCCAATTCCAGTTATCGTGATACTTTCTATAATCAAACAATTCTCTGCATCTTTATTTTCGTTTTGGTATTCCACAGTATAATCTATTCCCTCTGTCAACGGAACCTGATCATTAAAATAGATGCCAACTGTCGGATTTGTCTCTACCCCACTATAATATCCATAACGAATCTTCTCCGCATTTGGTAACACACAAAAAAACGAGGCATTACCTATATCTATTTGCGTTCCAATCTTTTTAATCGGTATTAACATTTCAACATTTTTTGCACCAGCTACATCATATCCAACCTGTCCCCGTTTAATCGTAATTGGTAATGAACAAGCCAACTCGTACCCTTCCTTTACAGGGAAATCCAAAATTGTTACTTCCTGCCCATTTTCAAAATTTGAATCTAATGTCTGATATCGTTCAGAGGAACTACCTGCTTCATCTAAATACATGGTCTTGTCTCCATACTGAACCGTCACAATTCCTGGAATATCCATTCTTTTATATGTTCCAATATCCTGACACCACAATGAAAGTACATATTCCGGCCAATCTTTTCCATATGGATCACTTCCATCGGCATTTACTATTATACCCATAGTTGAACTCATACTAGCCACAATGAATATGCTAATTGCCATTTTTCTAAAAAAACTTTTCATTTCTCATCCTCCACAATGCTAACCATTAGATTATCTTTTAAACTCCTACTTGCTATAATTATCTAATTATAGCATTTCCCCTTATAAAAATCTACTTATGATAATTTTATAATTTCTTTTTATATTGTTTTCACACAGGTGTACCGACCTCAATTAAATTACCATCCGGATCATAAAATCGAACCACCTTCTGTCCCCAGCTATGCGTCATAAGCCGATTCACATATTCAATACCCGGATACAACATTTCCAGTCTTTCTACAAACTCTTCAATA
>CAKVJS010000224.1 GCA_934754755.1 uncultured Erysipelotrichales bacterium | reverse complement strand
GTATTGAAATTCTCCGCTGCCTCTTTGAATTCTCATTTCCTTTTCAAAACATAACACTACTAGCATCAAAAAGAAGTGCTGGTAAACAAATCAGCTATCACAACCATACCGGGAGTTTGACAGTTGGAGGATTAAGAAAGAAGAAAAAGATTGATTTAATCACTTCTTATTTGTCAAATTTATATCAATAAATTGTAGCTTATTAGTAGCTTAATATGATATAATGGCTATACGGAGATAAATATCATGAAACTTACTATTAATAAAACAAAATATAATGAATATCTGTATATATCAAAATCAATTAGAAATGGTAAAAAAGTAGTAACTAAGAATTTTTTGAAACTGGGAACCATGAAAGACTTGCTTCCCCTTCATGATAATTCTAGGGATGCGGTTATTGCGTGGGCCAAATCACAAGTAGATTACTATACAAAACAGGACAAGGAAAATACGCTAGATATTGCCATCACATTCTCTTCTTCTAATCGCATCTCCTATAGTAATCAAACTCTTTCTTCCGGCTATTTATTTCTGCAAGATATTATCTATAAGCTTAATTTAGACTCTATTTGTGATACCATCGCCAAGAAATATGATTTCTCCTTTGACTTACCTTCTATTCTATCAACTTTAATTGTTTCTAGAATTCTTTCTCCTTCTTCTAAACTTAGTACTTATGAATATGCGAAAACCTTCATCGAACAGCCTACCTTTTCCCTTCATGATATGTACCGGGCTTTAGATATTCTTAGTCAAAACACCGATTATATTCTCTCGCAACTATATAAAAATAGTATCCAAATCATACCCCGGAACACTTCTGTTTTATATTATGATTGCTCCAATTTCTATTTTGAAATAGAAGAGCCGGATGGTTTAAAACAATACGGTAAAAGTAAGGAACATCGTCCGAATCCAATTATTCAAATGGGTTTATTTATGGATGGTAATGGGATCCCCTTATCTTTTGTTATCTATCCTGGTAATGCCAATGAACAACCTTCTCTTATACCCTTAGAGAAAAAAATAATAAAAGATTTTAATATCTCTAAATTTATAGTTTGTACCGATGCTGGATTAGCCTCTACTACAAATCGGAAATTTAATGCCCTACAACAACGTTCTTTTATTGTTACGCAATCCCTAAAGAATTTAAAAGGGCATCTAAAGGATTGGGCATTAGATCCTACTGGCTGGTCCCTTACTGGCGATGATATGAAATATAATTTATTAACGATTGATGAAGAACTCATGATGCATAAAATCTTTTATAAGGAACGATGGATTTGTGAAAATGGTATGGAACAAAGATTTATTGTTTCCTACTCTCCTAAGTATAAGATCTATCAACAAAGAATTCGACAACGACAAATAGATAGAGCTAATAAATTAGTAAGGAACCATACAAAAGTAACAAATCGTAACCCCCATAGTCCATCTAGATTTATTTCTCAAATAAAAACAACACCTACAGGAGAAGTGGCTAAGGAAACACACTATTCAATAGATAATGATGCTATTTTAAAAGAGGCAAGATATGATGGTTTTTATGGAATTTGTACAACACTAGAGGACACTATAGAAACGATTCTAAAAGTAAATAAACAAAGATGGGAGATTGAAGAATCCTTTCGTATAATGAAAACAGACTTCAAATCTAGACCCGTATACTTACAAAAGGATAATCGAATAGAAGCTCACTTTCTTACTTGTTTTTTATCTCTGCTAGTCTATCGAATATTAGAGACACGATTAGATTGTAACTATACAAGTACCGAAATTATTTCAACATTGCGAAAGATGAAAGTACAACATTATAAAGGATATGGCTATATTCCCGTATATAAAAGGACAGAAATAACAGACTCCTTACATACTGCGTTTGGTTTTCAAACAGATACAGAGATTATAAGTGAAAAAAATATGAAAAAAATAATTAAGCAAACCAAAGGATAAAAAATACGCTACATTTTTTTAGGTACAATAAATCCCCAAACCTTCGTTATATCAATAGGTTCAGGGATTTATTTTTTCTTCAACTGTCAAAGACAGGAATATGATTTACTGTTATATATCTTAACATAAAAAAAGGTAATAATGTATATTACCTTCTAAAAATAACAATTTTTA
>CAKVJS010000223.1 GCA_934754755.1 uncultured Erysipelotrichales bacterium | reverse complement strand
CTCATTGTTAATACTGCCACAGGTTGTGGTTTTACACCACAATATAAGGGATTGCAGGAGCTGTATGACAAATATCATGAACGTGGATTTCAAATTCTTGACTTTCCCTGCAATCAATTTGGCCACCAAGCCCCTGGTACAGACTTGGAAATCGGAAATTTCTGTACATCGAACTATGGCACTACTTTTCCACGCTTTCAAAAAATTGAAGTCAATGGTAATAACGCCAGTCCGCTGTATCAATGGCTCAAAAAACAAAAGGGTGGATCATTTGGTGACAAAATAAAGTGGAACTTTACAAAGTTTCTCATTGATTGTAACGGAGAGGTTGTTGCCCGTTTTGCGCCAACGAAAACTCCAGAATCTCTGGAATCGGAAGTATTGAAACTACTCAAAGAAGCAAAGTAAAAGATACTCGCAATCGTATTATGTATTGTACTAGAAGAAAGCTGTCTCCTATCGAACAGATGGCATATGCTTAATCGTTATGGTTAAGCATTTTTTATTTAATCCAAACGGTAGAATAACACATTGCTTTTACTACGCTTGCTACTATGTTAAAATATATAAACATATGTTTCTTTGTGAACATAAAAAATATACAAAACGAGGTAACAGAATGAATCCTTTTCCTTATAGCCTAGACAATAAAAGATATCATACCTTTAATTACCATGTTAAACAAAAATATGGTACAAAGGTTGCTAAAATATGCTTAAACGCTTCTTTCACTTGTCCGAATCGAGACGGTACAAAGGGGTATGGTGGTTGCATTTTTTGTTCCAGTAAAGGTTCCGGTGATTTTGCGGGTGATAGTAGTCAATCCTTACTGACACAATTTGAATCACAGGTTCAAAAAATACATAAGAAATGGCCGAATTGTAAATATATTGCCTATTTTCAAGCCAATACAAATACATATGGGACGTTAGACCAAATTAAAAGTTGTATCGATCCCTTTATCCATAAAGAAGGTGTGGTTGCCATTGCTATTGCTACTAGAGCAGATTGTTTATCACCCGAAATTATTGAGTATTTAATCTCGCTGCAAAAACATGTCGATGTATGGATCGAACTAGGTTTACAAACCATACATAATCAAACGGCCACTTTCATCAATCGAGGACATACCTATGAGGAATTTTTAGAAGGTCTTAGTGCCTTGCAAAAGGCAAATCTAAATGTTTGTGTGCATATTATAAACAGTCTTCCTTATGAGACAAAAGAAATGATGCTTGCAACCATAAAGAAAATAAGCCAATTAGATATTCAGGCTATCAAAATACATATGCTGTATATTTGTCACCATACTACGATTGCTTCGTTGTATCAAAAATCACCGTTTACCCTGCTTTCACGTAAACAATATATCGATTTGATTGTCGAACAACTAAGTTATCTCCCTCCTCATATAATTATTGAACGAGTAACCGGTGATGGTGATAGTACCGATTTAATAGCACCGCTATGGTCACTTAATAAAACAACGATATTAAATGATATTGATAAAGCAATGGTTGCCAAAAATTATTATCAAGGATGTCAATATCAAAAAATGCCACTAGAATAAGTGGCACTTTTTTATTATTCTGTTTCGATTAGTCCATAATCACCATCATCACGGCGATAAATAACACTAATAGCGGCTGTTTCCGTATCTCGATACACAAAGAAGGAATGACCAATCAGTTCCATTTGCATAATGGCCTCTTCCATATCCATAGGTTTAGGCATGATTGATTTTACCTTTACAAGTACATCCTCTTCTTCCTCTTCTAAGGGTTCTACCGAACTTAAGTTCAACGCTAATTTACTATCTTTTTTTGATTTTCTGCTAAGTCTTGTTTTATATTTGCGAATTTGGCCTTCCAGCTTATCAATGACTAAATCAATGGCCTTATATAAATCGTCTTCTACAACTTCTGCTCTAAGTAATATATATTCAGTCGGAATGGTGACTTCTATCTTCTGTCCATACGGATAAGTTCTTACTAACACTTTAGCTTCAACATGATCACTGACAATAAAATACTTATCTAATTTAGAAAGCTTTTGTGCTACCTTTGATTCTATTGCTTCTGTAATATCAACATTTTTACCTCGTAGTTTGATTTTCATAATATATATTCCTCCTAGTAC
>CAKVJS010000222.1 GCA_934754755.1 uncultured Erysipelotrichales bacterium | reverse complement strand
AAATCTTCTATATCAAAGTATATAGGAGAAACAATAATGGAAAGAAATATACTAGGAGAGTTATTAATTTTGAAACATATGAATATAAAACCAAATTTCAGTGAATTAGCTAGAAAGTACGATATTAATAGACATACCATAGCCAAATATTGGCGTAATGGAGAAAGAAAACAGATGGAACGAAAACCAAAGAAGAGTATTCTAGATCAATATATAAAAGAGATTGAAAGGTTATTTCAAAAAACAGGAGTACATAAGCGCGCAGCCTATGAGTATCTAGCGCATAAGTATGGTGCTGAGAATATAGGATCATATAGTAATTTTAGACACTACACATCCAATCATAATTTGAAACCAGTCAAAACCTTAAAACCACATGTTCGATATGAGACAAAGCCAGGACAACAGTTGCAGGTTGATTGGAAGGAAAATCTAAAAATAACAACGAAATATGGGGAAGTGATTCACTTCCATCTAATGACTTCTACCCTTGGGTATTCTCGGGAACATATCTTTATCTATACGAAAGGAAAAACCACCGAAGATTTCCTGCGATGTACCATTGATACATTATATAAACTGGGTGGTGTCCCAGAACATATTCTAACAGACAACATGACAGCTGTTGTTAGTATTACCAATGGAACGAAAAGAAAGCATAATAAAATTAGATCATTTGAAAAAGATGTGGGTATGTCTATTCGATTGTGTAAGGCAAGAACTCCTCAAACAAAGGGAAAGGATGAATCCGCCAACCGATTTATATCCTGGCTATATGCCTATGATGGAGAAATAGAAAATGAAGAGGAACTCATTGCACTTATAGAAACAATTAATGGCAGAGTAAATAATATAGTGAATCAAACAACCGATATTCCTCCCCATATATTATTTCAAAAAGAAAAGGAATATCTAAGACCCTTACCCAACAAAGTATTATTAGATAGTTATGTAGATTGTGTAATTACACAAACAGTGCCTTCGACGCTACTGGTAACCTACAAAGGGTCTGGATATTCCGTTCCGACTCAGTTTATTAACAAACGGGTTAAAATCGTCCCGATCGAAAATAAACTCTATATTTACTATAACACACAACTCATAACAGTTCATCCCTTAAATAGACAAAAAATAAACTATCATCCTACGCATTATCAGGAAGCATTGCGACAATCCATTCATAACAAAGAAAGAGATATTGAAGAAATGGCAACAGAAAATTTAAAACGATTCGAAGCTTTGGAGAATAATCATGGCAACTAACTATAACAAATTAATAAATAACCTAGAAACCTTAAAATTAGATAAAATACGAGAATATTTAGATACCTATATTGGCTTTATTAATGAGGGGCAAAAAGATATTGTGGATGCCTTGTATGAATTAACAGATTTTGAAGTTGATTTGAGGCAAGAAAGAGCCATGAATGCCTGTGTAAAAGTAGCGAATTTCCCCTTTATTAAAACATTATCTGATTTTGATTTTACCTATCAACCCTCCCTTAATAAACAAGAAATCATGGATTTTAAGAACTTACGATTTTTAGAGAAGAATAAGAATATTCTTCTATTAGGAACACCAGGTGTAGGGAAAACACATTTGGCTACTGCAATAGGAATAGAAGCAGCTAGAAACAGGAAAAGTACTTATTTTATTAATTGTAATGATTTGATATTGCAATTAAAACGTGCGCATATGGAGAATCGATTAGAGACAAGATTAAAATTCTTTTCCAAATATAAATTATTAATTATTGATGAAGTGGGGTTTTTACCCCTAGATACAGAATCCTCTAATTTATTATTTCAGTTGATTACGAAAAGGTATGAAAAACATTCCACGATTATAACAACAAATAAATCATTGTCCAGATGGGGAGAAATATTTGGCGATAATGTATTAGCAAATGCGATTCTAGATCGACTATTGCATCATTCTCATATCATTAATATTACAGGGAGGTCTTATAGAACAAAAGATAAAATATCATTAACGGAAGAACGGGATAGCAATAACCAAAATTGGTAAAAGATATATTGTCATTTTTGGTATAATAAATATTGACATTAACAAAGCTTCTTTAATGCGTTGGATGAAACGATTTGATGGTACTAAGGAATCCCTTATGGATAAATCCCATCGT
>CAKVJS010000221.1 GCA_934754755.1 uncultured Erysipelotrichales bacterium | reverse complement strand
TATCATAAAGGCTTTGTTGTCAGATTATATAGCCTTTTATCAATAATTTTATCTTTTTGGTTAAGTGGGCTATGGGTGGCTTCGCAAACGGGGGATATTTCCTGGCTAGGCTTTTTACAACATGTTGGCATGTACTGGATTGCCTTTGGGGTGATTCGTATTGGATTTTATATTATTGGAATCTGGATTAAGCCGATGTTAAAGGGGACCATTCGATGGATACCAATCGTTTCTATGTTGGATCGTATTCTTGGCTTATGTATTAGTATGGTCGAACTCGTATGTATTATATATATTGCGCTGTTGTTTTGTACATCTTCGGTATTTCGCAATGGCAAAGAGGTCATTGCGGATTCTACGATCACCAAATATGTGTTAGAAACGTCTCCTTTTTCTTCCTTAAAGAAGGATATACAGAATCCGGAAAAGGTGAATATTCAATCCTTTTTTACAAGTCAAGAGATAATACATAGAAAGTATGTGCGTAAATAATATGAAAGATATTAATCAGACACTAGAATTTGACGCTATTATTAAAAAAATATTGCCTTACAGTGTTAGTAACTGTGCTAGAGAACGAATTATGAAGTTAGAAATCGAGTCTAGTTTGGCGAGTTTAAAACAAAAACAAGCGGATTGTCAACAAGCTATGGAGATGATTCGCCATTTTGACTATCTCCCTTTACAACCCTTTGATACGATTGACTTATACTTACAAAAGGCAAGCAAAGGAGGTATTTTATTTGGCGAGGATTTTTTAGCTATTATGCGTGTCCTATCCAATGGAAGAGTCATTGAAACTTATGTACAACAGGAATTACCGTCATGTGGATTAGTAACATATATGAAACAATTTGAATATTTAAAAGAATTGTATCGTACGTTGGAAACTTGCATTGATACGAATGGTCAAATCCAAGATGGTGCCTCAGCATCCTTACGTAAAATTCGTCAAGAAAAGCGTAAAACCGAAGCAGCCATCCGTTCTAAGATGATACAACTCCAAAAACAATATAAAGAATATTTGACTGGAGAACCAATCACATCAAGACAAGAACATTTCGTGTTGCCAGTAAAGGTTGCCTATAAAAATCGGGTTCCCGGAACTATTCATGCCTTTTCTGCAAGTGGCCAAACTATATTTATAGAGCCTAGTGCAATACTATCGTATTATCAACAAATGGTGCAGTTGGAAGAATCGGAAAAACGAGAGATCCAAGCTATTTTATTACGATTATCCAATCTAATCCGCGATCACCATACGGTTCTTTCTAATAATGAGAAAATAGCTGTTGATTTAGATGAGATATTTGCGAAAGCACGGTATGGTATATCGATATCTGGCTGTATGCCAAACGTTAGTGAACAATACGATCAACTCCAATTAAAGGAGGCTAGACACCCTTTAATTGACCCGGAAAAGGTTGTAAGTAATACGATTGTTTTAGAACAAGGCAAACGTATAGTATTAATTAGTGGTTCTAATACCGGGGGTAAAACGGTTATTCTAAAAACGGTGGGACTGTTAAGTGCTATGGCGTTAATGGGATTACCGATCCCTTGTTACGAAGCGACAGTTCCTTTTTTTGATACTATTTTTGTGGATTTAGGGGATGAACAATCGATTGCCCAATCTTTATCGACCTTTTCTAGCCATATGCAGCGTTTGATTGTTATGACCAAACAGGTAACGGATAAAAGTTTGCTTATTCTAGATGAAATAGGTTCGGGTACTGATCCCCAAGAAGGACAAAGTATTGCCCAAGCTATCTTGGAGTATTTTTACACGAAACGAGCGATGATTATAGCTTCTACCCATTATGCGGGGTTAAAGCAATTCGCTAAGGAAAAAGATTATGTGCAAGTAGCCGCTGTCGCTTTTGATCAAGAAAGTATGCAACCAACCTATCATCTGTTACCTGGCAATGTAGGACAATCATATGCGATTGAAATTGCGAAACGGCTGGGGCTGCCAGAATCCATTGTTACAAGTGCGATGACCATTAAAAAGGAAAACCTATCGCAAACGGATATATTATTAGAACGCTTGGAAAAAGAACTACTCACAGTACAATCTCAAAAAGAACAGTTGGCAATGGAAAAGCAGGAAGCGGCATACTTTTTAATGGCTCTAGTATGGAACTAAACAATTGTGTAATCAGAAAAT
>CAKVJS010000220.1 GCA_934754755.1 uncultured Erysipelotrichales bacterium | reverse complement strand
AAAGAGCCATTAGTTATTAAATGTGAGTTTAATGATTCTGACTTTTCAAAAGAAATGGAAGCTTTTATCGAAGAATTTAGCGCATTAAGTGATAAAATCAAGTATGAGGTCATCTCTACAAGCAGTGATGTTCCTAGCTATGCTTTCTATGATGAAAAGGATAATTATTTACAAGTGAAACTTCATTTAGTACCAGGAGGACACGAATTTAATTCCTTTATTATTGCTGTCTATAATGCAGTAGGAGCGAAACAAAAACTAGATGACAGTGTACTAGATGAAATCAAAAGTGTTTCATCAAAACACAAACTGAAAGTAGCTGTTTCACTGTCTTGTACAATGTGTCCTGACTTAGTTATGGCAACACAACGAATTTCTTTGGAAAATCCTAATATTGAAACAGAAGTATTTGATATTGCCCATTTTCCAGAGTTACGTGATAAGTATAAGATTATGAGTGTTCCTTGTATGATTATTGATGATGATATTGTTCATTTTGGAAGGAAAGATATTAGTGAAGTAGTGTCTATCTTAAACGACATATAGGATAACAATATAGGACCACGCATAATGTTGTGGTCCTTTTTACATTCTTATTTGTAAGGGCAATGAAGTTATTGAAAGTATTGACATTTTATTAGCCAATGATATACTAAATATGATTAGTAAGAGACTAATTTACTTGTATATTTACAGAAGCATATAAACCGATCGATCGGCTTATAAGAGAAGAAAGGAAAGAATACAGTATGAATATTATTGAAACGATTTATGCAAGAGAAGTATTAGATTCACGTGGTAATCCTACTATTGAAGTAGAGGTAACAACAGATTGTGGAGCCAAGGGAACGGCTATTGTTCCATCTGGAGCTTCTACAGGTATCTATGAAGCAGTAGAATTACGTGATGGTGATAAAAGTAGATATGGAGGAAAAGGTGTCTTACAAGCAGTGGAAAATGTAAATACAATTATTGCACCTGCTTTAGTAGGGTTAAATGTATGTACACAAAGAGATATTGATTATAAGATGATTGCTTTAGATGGTACTGATAATAAAGGAAAACTAGGTGCCAATGCAATATTAGGTGTGTCGCTAGCGGTTGCTAGAACGGCTGCTAATTGTTTATATATGCCATTGTATCGCTACATTGGGGGAAGTAATACATATAAATTACCAACACCGATGATGAATATTATTAATGGTGGGGAACATGCAGATAATAACATTGATTTTCAAGAATTTATGATTATGCCAGTGAAGGCTACTAGCTTTAAAGAAGCCATTCGTATTGGTGCAGAAGTATTCCACTCTTTAAAAGCTGTTTTACATAGCCAAGGATTAAATACAGCAGTTGGTGATGAAGGTGGATTTGCACCAAACTTATCATCCAATGAAGAAGCTATTAAAACGATCTTAGAAGCCATCGAAAAAGCAGGGTATAAACCTGGAGAAGACGTTAAATTAGCGATGGACGTGGCAAGTAGTGAATTCTACAAAGATGGTAAATATGTCTTAGCAGGTGAAAATAATAAAGAATTTACTTCTCGTGAATTAGTTGATTTCTATGCAAGTTTAGTTGAAAAATATCCAATTATTTCTATCGAAGATGGTTTAGACCAAGATGACTGGGATGGTTGGGATTACTTAACGAAAACATTAGGAAGTAAAGTTCAATTAGTTGGGGATGACTTCTTTGTAACGAATACAAAACGTCTAGCTACTGGAATTGAAAAAGGTGTTGCAAACTCAATTCTAATTAAAGTAAACCAAATTGGAACTTTAACAGAAACATTAGAAGCTATTGAAATGGCAAAAGAAGCTGGGTATACAGCTGTTATCTCACACCGTTCTGGAGAAACAGAAGATACAACAATCGCTGATATTGCAGTAGCAACGAACGCTGGTCAAATTAAGACTGGTTCTGCTTCAAGAACAGACCGTATTGCGAAATACAACCAATTAATTCGTATCGAAGATGAAATTGGTGAAACATCTAAATATGCTGGATTAGAAGCATTCTATCAATTAAATAAATAATATGTAATGCATAGGTGATTAATCAAAATTGATTGATCACCTTTTTTTATTTGTAGGTGAATTATCATATTAAGTGCAACACTGTATAAAAAAAAGATTCATGGATTCTTCCATGATATAATGTAAGT
>CAKVJS010000219.1 GCA_934754755.1 uncultured Erysipelotrichales bacterium | reverse complement strand
CAATATAACTCACGCTATAATAGCGATGTGACAACACTGGATCGTTTACAATACGAGCGTAGTATTCTACTTGGAGTTATTGATTTTACTTGGATTAACCATATTGATGCAATGTCAAAATTAAGAAGTGGAATTTATTTACGAGCGTATGCACAAAAAGATCCTTTACAGGAATATACAGAAGAAGCTTTCTATATGTTTGAACAAATGACAGCCGCTATTGCGGATACGATTGCACAAAACATTATTCATATGGGAGTAAAACCAGGTAGTCCACAAGAAAGAGCCATTCCTCAATTAGAGTTGGAGTTAACTTTCGAATAATGGAATTACACGAAATCAAGAATGGGCTGAAACAAGCCCATTTATTGCTACAAGAATTTTATCAATCGATTGATATTCCTGCTTACAAACGAGAAATGGAAGGATTAACAAGACAAACATTAGAAGATCACTTTTGGGATGATGTTGCGAAGGCGCAACAAATAACAGATACTTTAGCTTCTATGAGTAAAATCGTGGATACTTACGATTCCTTGCAACAAAAGTATGCCGAGTTGATGGAAGTTTTTGAACTTGTTAAGGAAACAAAGGATGATGAATTTACGATATTATTAGAGAGTGATTATTCCTTATTTCAAAAGGATTTAAAAAGCTTTGAAAATTCTATCTTACTATCGAAGAAGTATGATCAAGCAAATGCTATTGTGGAAATACACCCTGGTGCGGGTGGTACGGAAAGCCAAGACTGGGCAGAAATGTTATTTCGTATGTATCAGCGCTTTGGTGAAAGAAAATCTTATACGATTGAAGTTCTTGACTATCTAGAAGGAGAAGTGGCTGGTATTAAATCCGTCTCCTTTCTTGTCAAAGGCAATGCTGCTTATGGATATTTTAAAGCGGAAAAGGGAGTCCATCGTTTGGTTCGTATATCTCCCTTCGATAGTGCCAAAAGAAGGCATACTTCATTTGCTGCAGTCGATGTAATACCAGAGGTGGATCGCACGATTAACGTTACGATTAAACCCGAAGACATAGCAATTGATACGTATCGTTCTAGTGGGGCGGGTGGGCAACATGTCAATACAACCGATTCAGCAGTACGGATTACGCATAAACCAACCGGTATCGTAGTTACCTGTCAAAGCCAACGCAGTCAAATACAAAACCGTGAAAAAGCTATGATGATGTTACAAAGTAAGTTATACCAAGTAATGATGGAACAACAATTGGATGCGATTAAAGATATTAAAGGCAAACAAAACGAAATTGCTTGGGGATCGCAAATTCGCTCCTATGTGTTACATCCGTATTCCTTAGTAAAGGATACGCGCAGCCAATTTGAATCAACGAACCCCAAAGATATTCTAGACGGAAATTTAGAGGATTGTATTGCTGCTTACCTAAAGTGGTCCTTTCGTGAGCAGGAATTATAAGATAAAGGCTACTATGCCTTTTTTCTTTTTGTAGAGGCAGGGATATGCAGTTCTTGACGATACAAGGCAACCGTTCGCCTTGAACAGATAAGGTCTATATCGCTAAGTTTATGAACAAGCTGCTGATCCGATAGCGGATTTGCCTTATTTTCATGATGAATATAATGCACCAAAGCATTTTTAATAGCATCACTACTATCACCAGCATTTGTTTTTGAAATAAATAAATCTTTTATTGGGTGTATTTGATTTTGCCATAGATAATATTTTTGGTGAATGGCTCTAGATATTGTGGAAGGGTGGTATTGACATAAGCTTGCCACCTGCTTCATTGTGCAGGGCTTGCGCTCATCTTGAAATAAGAAATAGCCTTCTTGGATTTTGGTCAGGGCATCCATAATGAGTATTATCGTTTGGTTTCGTTTCGTAATCGCATCTAGAAAGAAATTAGCTTGTTGAAAATAACTTTTCATCATTGGGTTGTTTTTAACCTGTAAGAATAATTCACTATTGATAATAAAAGGGGAGGTAAATAGGGGTTGTAATTCAATGCGGCCATCATACACTAATATTTCTATCTCCGGTTGTTTATAGATTGTCGGTGTCGGATCCAAGCTCACGCAAGGATACGGGGAGCAGGACTGTATCTGTTTATAAATAGCAGCAACTTGTTCTTGCGATATCTTAAAAAATTTAGCTAGTCTATCTTTTTGTTGTTGTAAAACCCAATCTTTTTTTTCATGCAACACTCTATAAGCT
>CAKVJS010000218.1 GCA_934754755.1 uncultured Erysipelotrichales bacterium | reverse complement strand
CCCGTTGCCACCATGGTAGGCCACTATCCTACCATCGAAAGTTGATAGGGCAGAAATTTGAATGAACCATCGCCGGCGCAAGGCCATGCGATTCGTTAGGTTATTATGATTCACCAAAGAGCTTCAAAGAAGCATTGGTTTTTTATCTAATAAACACGCCCCTTCCGAAGTCGAGGCTTTTTGCATGTATTAGCTCTAGAATTACCACAGTTACCCATGTAGTAAAGGTACTATCAAATAAACAATAACTGATTTAATGAGCCATTCGCAGTTTCACCGTACAATCGCTTATACTTAGACATGCATGGCTTAATCTTTGGGACAAGCATATGACTACTGGCAGAATCAACCAGATACCTATCATTAAGCATCCCCGTAAGGGAAGAGTTGTAGGTAGTAGTTGGAGCTGATAGCTCGGGGAATAGTTCAGTTCTAACCGTCGTTAGAAAGGAAGTAATCCCCATTCAGTTGCCTCCTCTGCTTTTCTCAGGAGCCCTTCCGCGGTGAGAGGATTAGGTGGAAAGAACAACCAAATCCATCACCGCATGGGACTCTCCGAAGGAGGAAGGTCGACGGGTCACTCCGCGAAGGAGGATCACCACCGACTTTACCCCCCGGTCACTCGAACGGTCAAATGATAGCCAACGGCCAATAACCGACAGACCCCAACAATGCCTAGTTCGTAGGAACAAGGACTTCGGACATGATCAACAGTACCACCTACGTCAGCTTTCAGACCGAGGGTTAAAGATCGTCGAACTCAGAGCCTCAGAACGCCTTTGACCGACGGAACGGTGGTGTCTGTTAAGAAACCCCCGTGGAACCCTCAGAGCCCCCAGAACCCTCAAAAGAACCCTCAGAAGAACCCTCAGAAGAACCCCCGGAACCCACAAAAGAACCCTCAGAAGAACCCCCAGAACCCTCAAATGAACCCTCGAACCCTCAGTTCCAGGAGACCTTTCATTTCAACTTGCCTACGGTCAAACCGAAGGGCTCACTCTAGCTACGGCGGCTAGGAAAGAGACGATTGAAACAAGCCTTCCCCCGGACCCTCTCCGGGGATTCTGTCCAGATGGCCTGAATCCCCGTAAAGCGTCGATTATCCCTAACAGAGATCAACGCCAACCACCGCGAAGCAAGGTTCGTGATGGAAAGCTCCCTCCGCCCGGTAAATCAACTAACCTCGCGGTTAGGTCGGTTAACCATTAAGCCCCCTACTTAAAGGGTGGTTGAATAACCGACCGCTTTCCACGGGGAATCTAGATAGGTTAGCCATTAAGCCCCCTACTTAAAGGGTGGTTGAAAAACCTATCACTTCCCCTGCGAAGGTTCAACTAACCGTCAGTCGAACCAAAAGGTCAGTTAATCATTAAACCCCCTACTTAAAGGTTGGTTGAAGAACTGACCCATTCCCCAGTTCGTTGATCAATTAATCATTACCCCCTACTTAAAGGTTGGTTGAAGAATCAATCAATTCCCCGGAGAAGGTTCAAAACCAACATTGACGAACTAAATCATCAACCGTTAGTTGAAACTAAAGCCTCGCAGTGATACTCGTTCGTTGAACTTTCCACCGCAAGCCAGTAGTCAGACCCCCCTGGGCAGGTCTACCTTCGATTCCCCCAGTCTCCTCATATATCCTCCGGAACTCGTTCTTTGGGCTGACCTCCATTAAGGTGTACATTGTATGGGCGGACGGTCTGCCGGTTTACACGCTTAAGTATGGCAGGACGCCGGGTGGGCCAAAAACCCATACAAAAAATTGACCAAAAAAGGCCTTTTAAGTGGAGGTCCTCCTACGAATGTACCACTGCTAGAAATGTACCAGAAAAGTTGGAAATTTGAACGTTTGGACCTGCTGTGCGATGGTTAGAGGGAGCTTTGGGGCCAATTCTGGAACGAAAGTGCGCTTGGTCTCTGGCTATCAGATGGCACTCGGAGGGTCAGTGTAGGGGTTAGGGATCTCGAGTTATGCAACGTTAAAGATGGAGGCTGCCGAGGTGACCTGAACTTCTAGTGGATGTCATTGAAGCACGAGACGTTTGTAGGTTCTGGGATTGCGTGTGCACGTAACAGACGCTTAGATCTAGTGGGTGGTTGAGAGCCCATCTAAATACACCACATGGTTGTCGAGATATGGCCAAAAGTAGCAATACTCGTGTCAAATTTCTTGTTGTATGGGCGGAAGGTCTGCCGGTTTACATG
>CAKVJS010000217.1 GCA_934754755.1 uncultured Erysipelotrichales bacterium | reverse complement strand
TGCAGAAGTAGAGGGTTTATCGTACCCGGTATAACTTGTAAATGTTTATCGATTAAATAATCATTAATCACTTGACAGATTTCCTGTATATCTTTTTCCTTTCCTTGGCATTGTAATGTTAAAGAGGGACTACCACAGGCATCTGTCATTTTTAAATGATAGTCATAGTTTTGGCTGTTAAGTATACTGTTAATTTCTTGCACATCAAATATAGTAATTGTTTTCATTTTAGTATTTCCTCTCTTTAATTATGATATACTGGATATAATAAATATACAAGAGGTGAGATTATGGAACAAATGGAAAAAGCGATACAAGAAGGGAGAAAATTATCACTATATGAAGATAGTGAAATGGCAGATCAACAGGTTAGTGAAGATGTTTTTGATGCTCTCTGGCAAAGCTTATATGATGTTTATCAGTTGGCTTGTTTTGGAGTAATTCCAGATGTAACAAGGGAAGAACTCGAACCAACCTATCATTGGTTGGTATCCAATCAATCCCTTACTAAAGCGTACCAAGATATTTCGATCATAACTATGCCAGATCGGTAAAATATATCATATTTTTAGTATATTTAAGTATAGTAGTAAAGAGGCGATAGAATGAAAGTTATAGATATGCACTGTGATACGATTACCGAATTATTACGATTAAAAAAGATGGGAGAAGACGATTCTCTATATAAAAACAGATTGCACATGGATATTTGTAAAATGCAGTATGGTGATTATATGTTACAGAATTTCGCTATTTTTACGAATTTAAAAAAAGTCGATCCGATATTACATGTACAAGAATCGATCGATTTATATTACCGTGAATTAGAAAAGAATAAAGACTATTTACGCCCTGTATTTAGCTATCATGATATAGAAGAAAATAGAAAAAAAGGATATATGTCCGCCATGTTAACCTTTGAAGAAGGGGATGTGGTACTAGGTAATTTAGCGATGCTGAGAAATTATTATCGATTAGGAGTGCGCATGATTACCTTAACCTGGAATCATAAAAATCGCTTAGGATATCCAAATGTATTATCTAGGCCCAATATGACACATCAAGATATTTATAAAGCCAATACTAAAGATGGACTGACCCCTTTTGGCAAGGCATATATTCAAGAAATGGAAAAGTTGGGGATTATCATTGATGTTTCGCATTTATCGGATGTTGGATTTTATGATGTTTTACGGTATACAACAAAGCCATTTGTTGCTTCCCATTCCAATGCCCGTACGGTATGCCCAGCCGCTCGTAATCTAACGGATGATATGATCAAACAAATTGCTAAAAGAAAGGGTGTTATAGGAATAAACTTTTATGGCGATTTTTTAGTCGCATCCAAACAAGGTGATGCACCTTCTACGATTGCAGTTATCATTAAACATATGCGTCATATTATATCTATTGGTGGTATTGAGTGTATTGGATTAGGTAGTGATTTTGATGGTATATCTGGATCGTTAGAAATAGCGGATGCATCATTTTTACCTAAGTTATACCAAGCAATGCAGAAAGAAGGATTTTCAAAAGAAGAAATTGAGGCTATTTTTTATAAGAATGTTTTACGTCTATACAAACAAATATTAACATAAAGAAACAGATAGAGGAAAATCTATCTGTTTTTACCAGGGATAGATATAATCATCCAGAGGGATAAATATTTAAAATAGTTGCAGGAAATATTGTATACAATCCCGTCTTAACATCTTAAAAATCTTAATTTACTAGTATATGTTTTTAGATAAAATGTAGCAGGATACTTAGTACTTTAATGGATTCGTCGATTAATCTATAATCGCTGTTTTTCATTTTTTACTCAAATTATATATAGATAATAGTAATAACTACATGATAACTACGTTGTTTCACATATATCAGATGTTGAATTATTAGGATTTTTTATGGTATACAACAAAACTTTTTGTTGTACCATTCCAATACTCATGGATAAAAGCAACCTGAATTTTTTCCTTTTTACAAGGTTTATTTACACAAAATAAAAAAAACAGATAGAGGGAAAGCTATCTGCTTTTGAGGATATCAGGGAATAGATATCTATTGTGTGTAGTCACTCAGAGAGGGAAAATGAAAAAACTTTGATATGACTACAGGAAACATTGTATACAATATTTTTCGGATAAATATAACAACATTTAGGGAAAATATGTGATATATTATACAATACCAAAAAATACTGTTCTGGTGTATAATAT
>CAKVJS010000216.1 GCA_934754755.1 uncultured Erysipelotrichales bacterium | reverse complement strand
TATGCAACAAATATTGATTATTTTTTTATTTAATGGTATATATAAAATAACTTTAACTCTTCATTTTTTCACAAGGATGCCTACCATCATAATAAAATAAAAATAAAATAAGGGGATTGTATAGGGGGAGCTCATGAACAGATTAAAAATGGTACGACAAGCATCTTCTAATGAGAGTGGGCTATGTTGTATTGCCATGGTAAGTTTTTATTTTGGTAAAAAGAGATTCATTACCTATTATAGAGATAAATTTAAAATTGGTAGGGATGGATTGTCGCTAAAAAGCATGGTTCAAATATTACAAGCTGAACACTTTAATGTAGATTTACTAGAGCTGGATTTTAACAAATTATTAGAGCATTTACATAATGAGCCCCTTATATTATTTATTGACGAAAATTACTATGTTGTTTATAAAAGGAGAAAAAAAGATCTATTTATTATTAATGATCCTGCACAAGGGGAAGTAGCTTTAAGTGCTGAGGAGTTATCTAACATGTTTGGTGGTTATGCTTTACAAGTAAGTCCATCGCAATCTTTTAAGCCAATACAAGAAAAAACAAGTGAACTTAGATATATGTTTGAGATTGTACGAAATATAAAAAGCATTTTCTCTTTGGCCTTGCTTGTAACCATTGGATCGTATCTCATATCGCTGTTAATTCCTATGCAAATTCAAAATATTACGGATGCTATTATAAAAAATGACATACTTGATTTACGCTCCATATTTACTACCTTGCTTGTTTTAATATTACTAACGATGGTACTTTCTATACTTAGAAATAAGATTATTATAAAATTACAAATTAAATTATTTGATGAATTGACTGTTAAAACAATATCACATGTATTGAAAATACCCTATTCCTTTTTTGATAACAGAAATGAGGGGAATGTCTTGTTTAGAAATAATGGGACAAATTAGACAGTTTATTGCTGCAAATTTAGTTCAAATAATCATTTCCTTGATAAGTATTATGGTTATTATATTTTATATAGGGATATACTTTACCAAAATTATTGTTTTTGTGATATTATCTGTGATTATAATGGGATTACTTATTTTGTTTTTCGGTAAGAAACTTGTTAAACACCAGGTTGAAAATATAGCGAGTCTGGAAGGAAGTAATGTTATTCAAACAGAGATTGTTTCTAATATCTATCAAATTAAATGCTTAAAAATAGAAGACTATTTTTTAAAGGAATTCAAAGAGAATTTTAAAAAGTTTAAAGAAACGTTTGTTGTCTCACAAGGTATGGGGCTCAACCTAATGTTATCAATCGATTTAATCAATGCATTTATTCCTATCATAATCTTTATTTTAGGGGCCTCCATCTTTAATTTTGGATATTCATTGGGTCAATTATTTTTCCTTTATACCTTAATTAGTACTATTTTAGGTTTGAGCGTCAAATTCTTCAATGATATCTTATTAATGAGTGCCATAAAAGCATCCTTATTTTATTTAAATGATTTACTAGACGAAAAAGAACATATAATAAATGGTACTGTGTCCATTTGCGAACTTAAAACAATAGAGATAAGAGATCTAGGATTTCGATATTCCTTGTCAACAGACTATATACTAAGGCATATCAATATTAAGATTGAAAAAGGAGAGAAGATTGCATTAGTTGGTGCCTCGGGGGGTGGAAAGAGCACATTAATTAAAATCTTATCGGGGTTATATGAGGCTGATGAAGGAAAATTGTTACTAAATGATATAGAGTTACACCAATTAAGTGAGGCAAGTCTACGTGAAATGATTGCTATTATTCCACAAACCCCTATTTTATTTGACAAGAGCATAAGGGATAATTTGACTCTTGGTAAAAGTGATATAGGGGAGGAGGCAATATACAATGCTTTATCAATTGCCTGTTTTAAAAACGAGGTTGATAGTATGCCTATGGGTTTAAACACGGTGATTTCTAATAGTGGTGGCAATTTATCTGGGGGACAGATACAACGCTTAGCAATTGCTAGAACCATATTAAGTGGAGCTAAAGTGCTAATCTTAGATGAAGCAACGAGTTCATTGGATGCAACCAATGAATCTGATATCTATAATAATTTAAAGAAACTAGGTTATACAATTTTAATCATTACTCATAGATTGTCCTCTATTTATGATTCGGATAGTATCTATGTCATGGATGAAGGTACTATCGTTGATAAAGGTAAACATAGTGAACTCTTAAAAGGTTGTAGACTGTATAGT
>CAKVJS010000215.1 GCA_934754755.1 uncultured Erysipelotrichales bacterium | reverse complement strand
GATTTACAGCGTGATTATAACCTACCGATTACTGGAAACATCGATCCACAAACACAATTGATACTACAATCGTTGCAAGAACCACCACAAGTAGATACCAATCCACCGCTACGCAAGAAAGATAAAAATAAATTCGTACAAGAGCTACAGTTAATATTAGATATGTTTGGCTATTATACAGGACAGATTGATAGTTATTTTGGTAATGGAACAAAACAGGCAGTATTAGAATTACAAGCAGATCATCAAATAACTCAGGATGGACAGGTGGGAGCGCAAACCTGGGGTGTTATAAATGAATTGTTTGGTAATGGACCAATGCATAAACGTGAGGGCACTATAGATCAGGAAAAACAACCGATGTTAGGGGTTGTGATCGATATGGAAGAACCATACGATGAAGAGGGGCTTGGCTTGTGTATTTCTAAATATATGGCCAATCGTTTTCATGAGTTGCGCATGCCCTATGTAATGAATTATGATCGATTGACACAAAATCCCTTTGTCGAACTAGGTGGTGCAATCGTCGTGTCCAACCGTATTGAAGCAGGTGAAAAAGAAGGAACGAAGGTTATAGCACAAAGTCAAAATGCAAAAGAAATTGTTAAACAGATTGCCACAGATTTACAGCAGGCGGGTCAAAAGATGCAAGGGTATGAAACAGAGATATCGTCTGATCGACAAATTTTGGAATCACTTGTTAAGATAAAGATTATTTATGGATTTATCACAAAACATAAAAAAGATATACTATGGGTAAAAAAGCATTGGAGAAAGAGCGCAGAAATTGTTATTAAAATACTTTCTAGGCATATTAAAATACCATACACTCCGCCTTTCTTACACAAAGTAGCTAAGGATGATACAATTGCTTCGGTTGCCAAGAAGCATCATATGACTCCTGAAAAATTAGCCCAATGTAATAACTTATCCAGTGATTTTTTACATGTGGGACAATCGCTATATATCCCGGATGATGATTATCGACTGCCACCAAAAAATTGCATTGCTTATACGGTTTGTACCGGTGATACACTGCCCAAGATAGCCAAGAAGTTTAACGTTTCCAAGGAGACAATGGAAGATTATAACCATATTAAACGAAACTCAATTGCGATTGGCCAACAAGTATTTATACCAACCAAAAAATAAAAGCCCTCTTTAAGAGGTGCTTTTTTATATCATGAAATATAGAATTACGATAATACCTAAGGCAATACGATACCAACCAAACACTTTGAAATCGTGTTTTCTAATATAGGACATAAGTAATTTAATAACAACGGCTGATACCATAAAAGAAACAATCGATCCAATGCTAAGTAAAATCCACTCTTGGGCAGTAAAGGTAATGCCCATTTTCAATATCTTAATAAGACTGCCACCAAACATAGCAGGAATTGCTAGAAAAAAGGAGAATTCAGCAGCTGTATTACGCGATATACCAATTAATAAGGCGCCAATAATGGTCGATCCAGAACGCGAAGTCCCGGGAAAAACAGCAGCGATCGTTTGGAAACAACCGATAATAAAAGCTGCCTTATAGGTTATCTGACTGATCTTATTAATATTTGATAAACGGCCTTTTTTATGATTTTCAACAATAATAAATAGTATTCCAAATACAATTAGAGCAAGCGAAACACTGAAATAATTATAGAAGAGTTTTTCAAATTCATCTGCCCATAAAATTCCAATTACACCAGCTGGAATAGAGGCAAAAGCGATTTTGAACCACATTGAAAATTTTTCCTTATCGATATGTATGCCGTTTTTTATAGTAAATGGGAAAAGCTTATTCCAATACAGTATCACAACCGCTAGGATCGCTCCTAGTTGGATGACAACTAAAAAAACTTCCCAAAATTCTTGGCGAACACCTAACTTGACAAATTCATCAAATAGGATCATGTGGCCTGTACTACTGATCGGTAACCACTCGGTAATACCTTCAATGATACCAAACAGAATAACCTTAAAAATTTCAATCATATAAAATATCCTCTCTATAAAAAATTATGAAAACAATCTAATTTTCATTTGTTACATTATATCGTCATTGACTTGCAATAGCAATACTTCTCTCATAGCTAAATCATGCGTTTAGGTAAAATAGAAATGGGATATACTATATTGAGGTGATTGAATGGATAACAAAAAGAAGCCAAAAAATATGGAGACTGCCCCAGAGCTAGCCATTAATCAGGAGGCACAAGAAGCCTTTATC
>CAKVJS010000214.1 GCA_934754755.1 uncultured Erysipelotrichales bacterium | reverse complement strand
GCGAATTTTTCGTATTTCTCCTGGCTCAAAGGTGAGAACTCCTCCGCCATAACTTCTGCCAAGTGTTTCGCTAAGAGCGAACGTGTATGTGTTCAAAAAGGCCGCTGTAACTTGTTTTCCATCAATGCCCTCTAAGAATCTTACCTTGTGAAGAGTATCAGTAACGAGTGCTTTTTTCTCGTTTAAAATCATCCTTGGATACAAATGCGCCTGACGAATTAGAAAAGCATCGGCACACCAAGTCTGTGAAACATGATACCATCTTGGTCTTATGCGACATTTATAATTTTTGTTGAAGCCCTTTCCTTCGCCCCACTGAATATATGCCTTCTGTTCATCAGTCAAGGCATCAAATCTCTCGTTTCCGGGGGCAAAGAAAAATACCTTTTTACCTAACTCAATCAGATTGTTGTAATCCTCATTTGTTAATTGCACACCTTTTAACTGCTCGGAACGGCTAATGATAGGGATAACACTCTGTTGAAGATTGAATTCTTCTACCGTTGCCTGGTTCATGACAAAAAAGTCATTCTCGCCACTTACAAGACCAACATTCACTTCAAACAAATTGGTTGAAGTGGAAATTCTCGGATCACTATTAAGCCGTTTCAGCAAGTCCAGTTCTTCGTTGGATAAATAGTATTTTACCCATTTGTCACGGCTATGATCGAGTTCCTTTAGTTCGGCATTTTCTAAACATGTTTGGCCCTGTGCAATCAAATCTGCCATGTCATCCAGTTCTACAACACGAATACCATGTTTATCACAGCCTCTTTCACCCAGCAGAAGAATAACTTCCTGCTGTATGTCATCAAAGACCAGTCGTTTAAATGTAACAAGTGTTAGCTTATCAAAAAACGTACTGAGGAACTGCCTTGCTTCAGCAGCGTAGTCAACTTGGAACAGTTCAGCGGGAATAACCATTCCAACACGACCAGTTGGCTTTAATGCCTTGCAAGAAAGCACTAAGAATGGGAGCCAAATGTTCGTTAGACGGTTGGGTTGAAATCCATGTTTGTTCATCAAAGCAAATGCAATTTTACGATATTCCTCTGTAAAATGCTGATAGCGAATGAACGGCGGATTTCCAACTATCACATCGAATTGAGTTTGATCTTCAATATTATCCTGGTAATATGTGAAAAAGTCTTTACATACTACAGTTGTACCATATTGTGCGGATTTTTCAGCCTCAATATCATCCAACTCAATCCCAAGCACATTGTTCCGAATTTGTTCATCTGTAGCGCCCAACTCTCTATAACGAGTGGTTATGGTACTCAAAAAACTACCATCGCCGCAGCTTGGCTCTAAAACAGAATCAGATGTTTTACGGATGGCCCATTCTGCAATAAATTCAGAAATTTTGTCGGGGGTATAGTAGCCGCCTCTTAATTTGTTATATCCTTCAATCGGTTTCATGCCTGTTCCTCGACTTCCTGAGATTCTACCTGATAAAGCTCATCGATTGCGCTATTTAATTCAGCATTGATTGCCGTGACGGAGTGTTCCAAAACTGTACGACGAGCTGCATTAGGAGCAGAAGCTAATTGTTCCTTTAACTGCATAATATTTTGTACCATCTCAACAATCTGCTGATGCTTGGCGACTTCGGCTGGGTTTTCAAAATCAATCTTGTAAATAGGCAGAGTCGAAATAAACTGCTTTCCGTGAGAATAATAATCCCCTCTAAAGGTGCTTGCTCTACTTTTCACAAGGAGTTCCATTAGCCAATGGTTCAAAATCGCCTGGATATAGAAAATAGATTCCTGAGAAGTAGCTTTCTTTTCTATACCATAGAAAGGACCATTTCCTCCACCAGTGAAGACAACCATATCATTATCATAGACATAATTTGAGCTTGTTGACAGCACAGGCCAAACGAGATGTTCTCCTGCAAGGAAACGTCTTAAAGATTGACTGCGTCCGAACGCAAACCAATTTTCAGTCGTGCGTCCAGGCATATTGCGTTCATCCAGCTTATCTTTGAAGCGATTCAAATATGCTAACGCATGAGGGAAATCCTCTGTCATTTCTGCCAAACTATATAGAACCGGTCTTCCGTTTACCGCCTTGTACGGGAATATGATGTAGCTATTTGCTTCAATTTTCTCGTAACTGACAAGTTGTGTGTCATATATACTTTTACGCAGAATTCCTTTCTCTATCTGGAACTCACGACCCTGTCTATCGTGCGAGTAAATGAAATTCTCGTCTTCACGATTAGCGTGAATGATATAGATTTGGTC
>CAKVJS010000213.1 GCA_934754755.1 uncultured Erysipelotrichales bacterium | reverse complement strand
TGGCGCTTGAAGTAGGACTCGAACCTACGACCGATCGGTTAACAGCCGATTGCTCTACCAACTGAGCTATTCAAGCAGTGCAAATATGTTTTAATTGCTAGTACATAATAACATCTTTCGATACGAATTGCAACAATAATTTTACAATTATTGTTTGTGCCTCGTCACGACTTGTTTATTCCGTTTACCGTGATGTATTTACATAATAAAATAAACCCGAAAAACGGGTTCAAGTTATTCAATTACTTCATCTATTAATCCATATTTTACGGCTTCTTCTGGTTCCAAAAAGTAGTCTCGTTCCGTATCGACGCGGATTTTTTCAATGGATTGGTTGGTGTGTTGCGATAGTAGTACATTTAATTTTTCTCTTAGTCTAATCATTCGTTTAGCGCTAATTTCAATGTCACTAACTTGTCCTTGAAAACCACCAATTGGTTGATGAATCATAATTTCGCTATTGGGTAGACTATAACGCTTTTTCGGTGCTCCGGCACTTAATAAAAAGGAGGCCATACTGGCTGCCAGTCCGGTGCAAATGGTGGATACATCACTTTTCACAAAGTTCATTGTATCGTAAATAGCCATACCAGCACTAATGCTTCCACCGGGCGAATTGATATACATAAATATATCGGCAGTATCGACGGAGTCTAGATACAACAGCTGACCGACAATACTACTAGCCATTTTATCTTCCACTTCTCCTGTTAGTAATATAATACGTTCTTCCAAAAGCTTTGAATAAATATCATAAGCATATTCCCTTTGGCTGGTTTTTTCGATAACAGTTGGAATTAGATGCATACTTATACCTCCACAGTTAAGTATAGAGAATAAAATTTTAATTATTCATGTAAACGAAAAATATTTAGAAAACCAAAAAGTAGAAATAAAAGCTTTTTTAGTTATTTGTCAACCCATGAATAATCGTCTTAATATTGTTAAAAATAGGGTAGCAACATAGGATACTATATGGTTTTTGTTAAATGCTTCACTTTTTTATAGTATATAGACAACAATAGTTGCTTTTATTCTATGGTTAGAATATAATAAGAAACGAAAAGTAATTCAAGGAGGAAGAAATATGGCAGTTAAAGTAGCAATTAATGGATTTGGACGAATTGGTAGACTAGCATTTAGACAAATGTTCGGTGCTGCAGGTTATGAAGTAGTAGCAATTAATGACCTAACAGACCCAAAAATGTTAGCACACTTATTGAAATATGACTCAGCACAAGGAAAATATGCATTAGCTGATAAAGTAGAAGCTGGAAGTGATTCTATAACAGTTGATGGTAAAACAATTAAAATATATAGTGAAGCAGATGCTGCTAAATTACCATGGGGTGATTTAGATGTAGATGTTGTTTTAGAATGTACAGGATTCTATGTTTCTAAAGAAAAATCACAAGCACATATTAATGCCGGAGCTAAAAAAGTAGTTATCTCTGCGCCAGCTGGAAAAGATTTACCGACGGTTGTATTTGGCGTTAATGAAGGTGTATTAAAAGCTGATGATACAATTATCTCTGCAGCTTCATGTACAACAAACTGTTTAGCACCAATGGCTAAAGCATTAAATGATTTAGCACCAATCCACTCTGGAATCATGTCAACAATCCATGCGTATACAGGAGATCAAATGATCTTAGATGGACCACACCGTAAAGGTGACTTAAGAAGAGCTAGAGCTGGAGCTGTTAATATTGTTCCTAACTCAACAGGAGCTGCTAAAGCAATCGGATTAGTTATTCCTGAATTAAATGGAAAATTAATTGGATCAGCACAACGTGTACCGGTACCTACAGGATCTACAACAATCTTAAATGCAGTTGTTGAAGGTAACGTAAGTATTGAACAAATTAACGCTGCTATGAAAAATGCTGCTACAGATTCTTTTGGATATACAGAAGAAGAGCTTGTATCATCTGACATTATTGGATCTACATATGGTTCATTATTTGATGCAACACAAACAATGGTTACTAACTTAGATAATGGAACTTCACAAGTACAAGTTGTATCTTGGTACGATAATGAAAATTCATACACAAGCAACATGGTTAGAACGATTAAATATTTCGCTGAATTAAAATAATATAGATAGGATCTCTCCATGGAGAGATCCTTTTGGATTTATAAGGGGAGCTGTAAGGCTGAGAGTAGGAAATACCTAGACCCATAACCTGATAGGGGTAATGCCAACGTAGGGATATAAAAGAAGCAGTGCGTCTTTACGTGCTGTTTTTTTGTTA
>CAKVJS010000212.1 GCA_934754755.1 uncultured Erysipelotrichales bacterium | reverse complement strand
GTGCCATGCTTTATGTACGAAGTGTGTATCACATGATACAGAGTAAATTTCGCATCCGATTTCTTTGAATTCGTTATATTTGTCTGCTAAGTCTTCTAATTCTGTAGGACATACAAATGTGAAGTCAGCTGGGTAAAAGAAGAATACACTCCATTTCCCTTTCATATCTTCATTTGTTACTTCCTTAAATTCGTTGTTTAAGTATGATTGAACTTTAAATTCTGAAATTTGTTTTCCAATTAATGACATAATATTTCTCCTTTTGTTATATAGTTTTTTGTTAGCTTTACTAACTACATATACTATAGCATAGTCTATTATAACATGCTAGTTTTTTGCACTAATTAATAATAATTACTATTTAGCATATTTAAGCAGTAAAAAACAAACACAGGTACACTATAGTATACCCATGTTTATATGTTCAATTATCGTTTTTGTAATTTTTTTTGTTTATTTCCATGACAACTACCAGCAGCTGCACAACCACCACAGTCACAAGTACCACCTTTAGCGATGATCTTTCTTGCTTGATGAACAACAAGGGCGATTAATAATAGACTAATAACGATGGTAGCTAAATTGTTTATAATCCAATCCATATTTTATCACTTCCTTTACACTTTTGCTGTTTCGACAGCTTCCGAATTTACCTCAGTAGGCTTATTTGGTCTAACGAGAAGGTAAATAAATACAAGGATACTAATAATCGCGATAATCGTTGCTATATTAAAAGTTCCTTTGGTTACTAATAAACCAATTTGATAAAAAACAAACGCAGAAATATAGGCTAAGAATGTTTGATAGGCAACCGCAAAGCAAGTCCATTTACCATTATTCATTTCTCTTTTAATCGCTCCAACAGCTGCAAAACATGGTGCACAAAGCAAGTTAAAGATCAGGTAAGAAAAGGCAGATAAAGTTGTAAAGTGAGCCGCTACAGTTTTCCAGATTTCATTTCCATTTTCTGAAATATCACCAAATCCATAAAGGATTCCAAACGTTCCAACGACATTTTCCTTCGCAACCAAACCAGTAATGGCACTTACGGTAGCTTTCCAATGTCCCCAACCAAGAGGCGCAAATATCCAGGCAATACCTTTACCGATATAAGAAAGTAAACCATCATCTAAGTCTTCTACCATGCCAAACGATCCACCAACAAATCCAAAATTAGAAGTGAACCAAATAAATATAGTAGAAAGTAATATGACTGAACCAGCTTTTTTAATAAATGACCAGCCACGTTCCCACATACTGTGTAATACTCCAGAAATAGTCGGTAAGTGATAGGCTGGTAATTCCATTACAAACGGTGCTGGATCGCCCGCAAATAATTTTGTTTTCTTTAAAATAATACCGGAACATATGATCGCGGCAATTCCAATAAAGTAAGCACTTGGCGCCACCCATGAAGCTCCATTAAAAATAGCACCTGAAATAAGGGCAATAATTGGTAATTTTGCACTACAAGGAATAAAAGTAGTCGTCATAATTGTCATCTTACGGTCCTGATCATTTTCAATGGTACGGGAAGCCATAATACCTGGCACTCCACAACCGGATCCGACTAATATTGGAATAAATGATTTACCTGACAGACCAAATTTACGGAATATTCTATCTAGAATAAAGGCAATACGTGCCATATAGCCACAAGATTCTAATATAGCAAGCATTAAGAATAGTACTAATATTTCCGGTACAAAACCTAGTACTGCTCCGACTCCGGCGATGATCCCATCACAGATCAAGCCAATTAGCCAAGATGCCGCTCCAATGCTAGAAAGACCATCTCGCACTAGATCTGGTAATCCCGCAACATGCATACCAAAGAAGTTCCAACCTTCATCAAATACACTGTCATTAATCCAATCAGTCATATCTTTTCCTAGACTCGATACCGATAAGTAATAGACAAACCACATGATAAGTATGAAAATAGGTAAAGACAACCAACGGTTAGTAACTATTCTATCAATTTTGTCAGAAGTCGATAATCTTTGACGATTCTTTTTATGATAACAGTCATGGATAATACTACTAATATATGCATATCTTCCACTTGTTATGATACTTTCTGAATCATCGTCATATTTCTTTTCTGCCTCTTCAATAATTTCATTAATATTCGATAAAGAAGTGATCGTATTTTTTATTTTTTTATCTCTTTCGAATAGCTTGATCGCATAATAGCGTTTTTGATTTTGGGCAATACTGCTATCCAATGAAGATTCAATTTTAGTTATGATTTCTTCTA
>CAKVJS010000211.1 GCA_934754755.1 uncultured Erysipelotrichales bacterium | reverse complement strand
TAGCATACTTCTCCACCTTTAATAATTGATTATCATCCATTAATTCCTTTTTATCATTCAACAAAAATGATGGACAATCTTTTTTCAATTCTTCTTTGATATACTGAATCAAAGCAATATCAAAACATAGTATTTCACCCTGCTTTTTACCAGAACTCATATTTTCATTAAAGGTACTAAACGCATAGTAACGTTGATTCGTTTTAGTATGCGTCCTAATATCAGAATCTAGAAAATATTTTTCACCATATAAATATTTCGAAATTTCGCTAAAGTATTTATTTAATCTATTTACACAATCACTTACTTTTGTTTTAAATTCCTCTGACATCAAACCCGCATTAATACTATCCATCTTACTTTCCAAATCTGCTATAGATTTCTCTGCCTCGTCTATCTTCGCTATTATATTTTCATATTCTCCCTTTTTTTGATACTGTTTATTTAATAAGGAAGCTATTTTATCCAGATCAGAGAGTGTATCACTCTTTGATATAATTTCAGAAAGCTTTTTTTCATCACTAAGTTTTTCTCGTAATATACTCTTATAATGTACTATGTTGCTCTCTAACTTCGGTAAATCCTTAACTATATAACTTATTTTATTGTCTATCATGGTGTTATGATAATTAACTAATCTATCGAAAGTTGTATCAATATCTCCCATATAGGTTCCAACCTCATTATACAAAGCATGTAGAGTTGACAAATCAATTTCTACACTATCCTTTTCCAATTCATCTTTTGATTCCATAATTAAAACTTTACGTAATTCTAGCTGTGATATATTTTCCGATAACATATTAACATCTAATTTTATTGCATTTAAGAGGGTGTAAATATTTTTGTGTAAAGTCATCTATCCCGTAATGGTTTAGAATCTATTGTTTTTATGTTCTTTTCACCAATAGTAACAATTGGTACTATTGGTGTCAATCCACTGCTATATCCTTCCTTCAAATATAATTTGTAAGCTAGAATAAATCACTCCCCAGTTAGCACATGGTTTTTTCCATTTAGTAGCTATTTTATCTTGCGCTAAATATAAAGCCTTAAATAAACTTTCATCAGTGGGAAAGACGGTTCGTATCTTCGTGAATTTGCGAAAAGCACTATTTAAACTTTCTATAGCATTCGTTGTATACATGATTTTTCTAAGTTCCGGTATGTAGTTATACATACTTGCTATTTCATTCCAATTATCTTCCCATGGTTTAAAGGCATAGGGATATTTATCACCCCATTTCTTTTTACAGGATGTTAATGCTGTTAAAGCGATATCTTCATTATTTGCCCGATATATTTGTTTTAAATCATTACTAAAGTCTTTTCTATCTTTGTAGTTAATATACTTACAGGAATTCCGAATCAAATGTACAATACAGCGTTGCTGAATGGCTTTTGGATATACAGATTCAATGGCTTGTTTCATTCCAGATAATCCATCCGAACAAACAATTAATATATCTTGTACGCCTCTATTTTTAAGGTCTGTAAGTACGGATAACCAAAATTTCGCCGTTTCATTTTCCCCAATCCAAATACCTAGTAATTCTTTATATCCCTCTTCTGTAACACCCAAAACAATATACGCTGCTTTTTTAATCACCATATTATCGGTTCTAACATTGAAGTGTACACAATCAATAAATACCAAAGGGTAAACGGTATGTAGCGATCGATTCTGCCATTCGATTGCTTTAGGTAAAACCTTATCTGTGATTTGACTAATCATAGAGGCACTTACTTGTGCTCCATAGATATCATAGATTGCCTCACTAATATCTCTAGTCGACATACCTCTTGCATAAAGATTGATGATTTTCATATCGATATCGGATATATCACGATTGTGTTTTTCTACTATAGCGGGTTCAAAGGATCCATTACGATCACGTGGTATGGATAAGTTAACCTGTCCCTGTGAGGTTTTTACTGTCTTTTTGGAAGTACCGTTACGATAATTTGTTTTATGGGTAGATTGATCATATTTATCATACCCCATATGTTCATCAAATTCAGCTTCCATCATATCTTGTAATGTTTCCCCTAATAAATCTTTTAATGCATTGGTAATATCACCGGCACTAGTGACTCCATATTCTTTAATTATACTTTTTATAATATCTTTTTTGTTCATATAAAAAATCCTCCTGTAGTAGTTACTTTTATTCTACCATTAGAGGATAGTTTACACAAAATTTTGTACAGGCTCTTATTTGTTTTTCAAAAGAGAATAATATTCAATGCTTCCTTGAAT
>CAKVJS010000210.1 GCA_934754755.1 uncultured Erysipelotrichales bacterium | reverse complement strand
GACAAGCAGTATGGAAACAATAAAAATCACCGCCATGTAGATTATTTTATATACGTATTACCTTTTGTAATCTAATGCCTATAATTATAGTTGCTACTATTTTTATAATTGTTGTAGGAAGAAACGGTAATACACATACGATAAAGGCAGTTGTTATGCTTTGTTGCATAATAATACTGTAGACTATCATTCCACTCATAAAATTAAGCACTGTCCCAAGTAAAAGACCAAGCAAGATCCAAATGGGTTGCTTTTTTTTTGCGCCCCAACTAGTACACAATGATAATAGTGGAAAGGATATGATAAATCCGCCGGTTGGGCCTAAAATACTATGTAATCCACCAGTAAATCCAGAAAACACAGGTAAACCAAGTGCTCCCATTAGGATGTACACAGCTACTGCTATTGTCCCCTGATACCCTAATACTATTGCAATAACAGGAATAATAAAGGTTTGTAACGTTAATGGGACACCATAGGGCATCGGTATGATAATTTGACTAACGGCGCATATAATCGCAATTGCAATACTAATGCGACAATACGCCTGAATACTTAATTTTCTTTCCATCCTATTTCTCCTTTTAAAAAAAGAGAACGATTATTTTGTTCTCTCTTTACGAATCCAAGCGTTTTTCCTCGATAATTTCATATAGCATTGTGCTTTCATCTTTTATGACATGCGTTCGAACATTCTTCACTTGAATACGTAGTACTGTTCTTCCCAAGGTGATTTCTAAGATATCTCCAATCATTACTTGATACGAAGGTTTTACAATTTTATCATTGGCCTTAACGCGATTACTTTTACATATTTCCGTTGCAACCGTACGCCTTTTAATAATGCGCGCAAGCTTTAAGTATTTATCTATCCGCATATTATTCTATAGCCGCTGTAATAGCTGGAATTACTTGTTTCTTACGAGAAATGATCCCCTCTAAAGTAGCCTGATTGTTTTCTAATGTGACATGGAATGCAGAAGCAACGATATCCGTTCTTTCTCCTCCAACAAATATTTCACTATTTCCATTAATAACATCGGTTAACAAAAGAAGCGTAAAAGATAAGTTATCTGTTTTTGCCTTTTCATCCATATATTGCAACATTTCATCCTTATAAGGCATAAAACCTTCAATATCTAATGTCGAAACTTGCGCAACCCCGACACAATCGTTTTTAAATGTAAATTTCTTATAGTCCTGATTAAAGATTTGTTCAATGGTTTTACCAACCAATGATGTTCCCGCCTTGAACATTTCCATACCAAATTTATGAATATGTACATTCGCTATCTTCGCTAGATCTTTTGCGATTTCAATATCCTGTTTCGTACAAGTTGGCGATTTAAAAATAAGCGTATCGGATAATAAAGCCCCCAGTAATATACCGGCAATATTTTGTGGAATCTCCACACCTTGTTCGCGGAAACACTTTGTAACAATCGTAGCCGTTGACCCCAAAGGCTCCCCGCGGTAATATAACGGTCCAGCAGTTTGGATATCTGCTACCCGGTGATGATCAATTATTTCTAGTATCTCTGCTTCATCAATACCTAAAACAGCTTGTCCTCTTTCATTATGATCGACTTGAATGACTTTTTTCTTAAGCCCACCATTTAACAAGGCAAAACGCGATACACTTCCTAAACAGCGTCCATTTAGATCTAATACCGGATAACTACGAAATCTTGTTTCTTTCATAACATTTTTTACATGATCAATCGTATCATCGGTTGTAAATGTATATAAATTATCCTTTTGCATAACGTATTCGACAGGTATAGCTTGCATAATTTGTTGTGAGGTTACAAATGTATTGTAATTTGTTGAAATAACACTAATACTATTTTGTTTGAATTTTTCTAATAAGTCATGATCCATCGATAACGAACCAGTTAAGATAACTAAGGATACTTGCGCTTCGATCATGGCTTGCAAAGCATCTTCACGATCTCCGCCAACCACAACTACATCACCTTTGGCGATAAGTTTTTTGGCTGACTCTCCCCGCAAGGAAGCAATATGAATATCACCTGTTATATAGTGTAAACCTTCCTCTAAATACAATGTATTAGCATCCAGTGTATCGATTACATTTTCAATGGGTGTATGTGCTTTTTGTAAGACACTACTATCCCATTTACCCATAAACCCTTCAATCATATTGGATGTCGATAGTATTCCAAGCAAGCTCCCTTTTTCATCCACAACAGGGGCTGATTTTAGATTTTTTTGTAGCATTAGTGCCCAGGCTGTTTTTAAAGTTAATTC
>CAKVJS010000209.1 GCA_934754755.1 uncultured Erysipelotrichales bacterium | reverse complement strand
CCTGTCCTTGGCGTGATTTGTCCTTTATGTATCTGGTTTACTGGGTGTATAGTGGGCTTTTGGTAGTTTAATGGGTAGCTTAGCTTGTAGAGGGTAGTTTGATCGGTAACTTAGAGAGGTTAATCGGTAACTTAGAGAGTTGACTCACTAACTTAGAAGTTGAATCACTAACTGAGCTTGTAAAGGGAAGTTTGATCACTAACTTAGAAAGTTTTATCACTAACTTCGAAAGTTGAATCACTAACTGACCTTGAAAAGGGTAGTTTTATCACTAACTTCGAAAGTTGAATCACTAACTGACCTCGCAAAGGGTAGTTTTATCACTAACTTACCTTGAAAAGGGTAGTTTTATCACTAACTTAGAAAGTTTTATCACTAACTGAGAAAGTTGAATCACTAACTGACCTTGTAAAGGGTAGTTTAATCACTAACTTACCTTGAAAAGGGTAGTTTTATCACTAACTGAGAAAGTTGAATCACTAACGGACCTTGCGGAGGGTAGTTTAATCACTAACTGAGAAAGTTTTATCACTAACTTAGAAAGTTTTATCACTAACTTCGAAAGTTGAATCACTAACTTACCTTGAAAAGGGTAGTTTTATCACTAACTTAGAAAGTTGAATCACTAACCGACCTTGCGGAGGGTAGTTTAATAACCAACTTCGAAAGTTGAATCACTAACTTACCTCGCAAAGGGTCTTGCAAAGGAATATCTTGCAATGCAGTTAGTTCTGGGAGAAATGTACCACTGCTACATGTCACCTCTCATCTTTTACTTGGTTTACTGAGTATAACAAGGGAGTTAGTCACTCTTCAGTATCAAGGAAAGTCTTCCAAATTAGGAAAAGGAACCTTCCAAATTTGGAAAAGCAAAGTCTTCCAAATTAGGGAACCCAACGTCTTCCAAATTAGGAAACCCAAAGTCCAGGCTCTAAGAGATTCAGTGTAGAGAGCTTTGAAGTTACCATTTGTACGGATGATTTGGGTGTATTTTAGAGGGTGAGTAGGTACATTTTAGAGGGAAGTGCCTCTATTCTGCACCCGGGTATGATCTGGGTGCACTTTAGAGGGTGAGTAGGTACATTTTGGTGGGAAGTGCCTCTATTCTGCACCCGGGTATGTTTTGGGTGCATTTTAGAGGGTAAGTACCTACATTTTAGTGGGAACTGCCTCTATTCTGCACCCACATTCCTACTAGTGATCACGCATGTGTGCGCACTTATGGGGTACCACGTGCAGAATAGAGGGCAAGTAGCTACATTGTAGAGTGAAGTGCCTTTAGTGGGTATGTATGAGGGATACTTACATAAGCTTACCCATTAACGGGTAAGTATGTGATACTTACATAAGCTTGCTCAGATCACATGATCTGGGTAAAGTAGCCACATTTTAGTGAGAACTGCCTCTATTCCGCACCAAGGTATGTTTTGGGTGTATTTTAGAGGGCAAGTACCTACATTTTGGTGGGAAGTGCCTCTATACTCCACCCGATAGCCAAAACAGTCTCTCTACCCCTACATACGCTTAAACTAAGCACCCGCTTACTAATAACCCTCTGTACCATGGTTCGCGACTGGCAAATGAGATTAAAGTTTAGGGTAAAATGTACAAAAAATTAAGGTTTAACGGAAAGTTTATATGGAATAAGCTTTCGGCCAAACCTTAAATAATATGTATGGAAAAGAAGATTTAGCGGAAAGTTTATATGGAATAAGGTTTTCACCAAACCTTAAATCATATGTAGGAACATTAAGCTTTCGGCAAAACCTTATTTGGCCATGTAAACTTTGGGTCAAAGCTTATTCAAAAGTGGCAGTCCATATTCTAAGGCAAGTGCTACCCTGAGTAAAAGATACCATGGTTGGAGCTGGCAAATCGGCTCTATCAAAAGTCAATTGAACAGTATAAGAGATGTGTACCATGGTTCATGACTGGCAATTGAGGTAGCTCTTTCCTCAGATTAAGGTTTAGCGGAAAGTTTACATGCAATAAGGTTTTGACCAAACCTTAAATCATATGCAGAAAAATTAAGGTTTTGGGAAAACCTTATTTGACCATTCAAAGTTTGATGTAAAGTGTACCATGGTTTAGAAGTGGCAGTTCAAGTTAGCAGGGTAAGTACTACCTTTGAGATGTAAACCGTAGTTTGGACTCAGGGGTAAGTTGTCGAGAAAAGCCAAATGGGAGGTGAACCGTGGTTTCAAGTCAGGGGTAAGGCTGAATAGGATCACGAGAAAAGCCAAATGGGAGGTGTACCGTGGTTTCAAGTCAGGGGTAAGG
>CAKVJS010000208.1 GCA_934754755.1 uncultured Erysipelotrichales bacterium | reverse complement strand
GTAAATCACAAAATGAATTTTTTAATCTAATTAGTTCATAATTGAACATTAGTTGTTAAATAAAACAAAAATACTATCTAACATTGTTGCATTTATAGGAAAATCCATATGTTCACCTCAGTGTATATTGTAACAAAAGAAAAATTTACTGTCAAAATGTTAAAAATATGATATAATTAACTATATATCTAGGAGGACAAGCATATGAGTGAAAGAAGAAATCAGGATAAACAAACAAACCCTACAGCAACAAAGAAGCTTGTTTCTTTTAGTGAGACAAACATCGACTCACAAAGCGATCCAGAACACACCTACTTTTCACAAAGCCATATCGGCTGTGATGAAACTGGATCTACAGACTTTTTTGGTCCTTTATGCGTGGTTGCCTGTTACATTGATGAAAGAGATATCGATTGGCTGCATAGTATTGGGATATGCGACCCTAAAACATTAAGCGATAGTCAAATCGTTACCATCGCCCGCACCATGAAAGATCGAGTTTTATATAGTCTGTTAATACTAGATAATTCACACTATAATAAAATGGCCAGCGAAGGCAATAACGTGGCAACAATTAAGGCAAAGTTATATAACCAAGCGGTAACGAATGTAATGCAAAAATTACAATTACCAGTTGTACATAAAGTTGTCACCCAATTCGTTTCTCCTAAAACATATTTTAATTACTTAAAAGATGAAATTATTGTGGTCAAAGATTTATCCTTTCAAACCAAAGGAGAAGAAACGTACGTTGCTATTATGTGTGCAAATATTTTATCAAGGTATGCATACTTACAGTATTTTACCAATATGTCAAAAAGTTTAAAACAAGAATTACCTCGTGGCAATAATGCAGGCGCTGATCAAGCAGCCGTGAAAATTGCCCAAAAGTACGGAAACGATATCCTACTAAAAGTCACCAAAACAAATATGACGAATTATAAACGTGTAAAAGAACTATTACAAAAATAAAGGCAATATCTTATGATATTGTTTTTATTTTATATCATTATTTTATTACCTTCCTTATTGTAACATAATTATACAGATTATGTAAGCGTTTCTTATTTTTTTATGTAATATTTTGTTCAATACTAATCGATAAGGGATCCATTTTACGGTAGCGTACTTTTGCCCAATCTAACATTCGTTTGGCGGCAATATCACTATCCACTCCACTATATTTATCATCCTCATAAATAATCTCCTGAATACCACTTTGGATAATTGCCTTCACACATTCATGACAAGGGAAAAGAGATACATAGATACGGCAACCATGAACCATATGGGTGCTATTTAAGATAGCATTTAATTCCGCATGGACAACATATGCGTATTTAGTATCGGATAATTTACCTTCTCGGATTGCCCAAGGAAAAGCATCATCGGAGCATCCCCAGGGTAATCCATTGTAACCTACCCCAATAATCTTATTTTCTTGACTTACGATACAGGCGCCTACTTGCGTATTCGGATCTTTGGAGCGATAGGCAGATAACTTAGCGACTCCCATAAAATATTGATCCCAATTAATCACCTTGACCATGACCCAACTCCATTTCTAATTGTTGTAACTTGTCTTGAAAAAAGACTGGCAAAGGACTTTCGAATTCCATATATTCCTTTGTGACAGGATGGATAAATCCTAATGTACTCGCATGTAAATATTGCCCATGATCTTGTGGATCCTTTCGCCTTCCGTATTTGGGATCCCCATAAACGGGATGATCAATATACGATAGATGAACCCGTATTTGATGGGTTCTCCCCGTTTCTAAACGGCAGGTAATAAAGGACATCGAAGGATATTGCTTTTCGACGGTAAAATTAGTAATGGCCTCCTTACCCTCTTTTCTTACCGCCATTTTTTGACGATCATTTTCATCACGACCAATCGGTGCATTAATTTTTCCATAGGTATGCGTGAAGTTCCCATGAACAAGTGCTTCATATTTACGTACGACAGTGTGATCCTGTAGCTGTTTCGATAAACTTTGATGCGCCACATCATTTTTAGCCACCATAAGCAAACCACTTGTCTCCTTATCAATCCGATGGACAATACCTGGGCGATAGTATCCATTAATACCCGATAGATCCTGACAGTGATACAATAAAGCATTCACTAACGTTTTAGAAGTAATTGCTGGCGTTGGATGTACAATCATACCACTTGGTTTATCGACTACAATCACGCTATCATCCTCATAAACAATAGATAGAGGAATATTTTCTGGTGCTACATCGATTTCCTTATTTTGTGGTATGGTGGCCAGGACAA
>CAKVJS010000207.1 GCA_934754755.1 uncultured Erysipelotrichales bacterium | reverse complement strand
TGTTTTTCCAAGTAGGTGCTAACAGGGCACTTTCTAATAAAGCGTTTATCGTATCCTTATCCACCTTTTTAGGAAGATACTTACGAATACTCTTACGAGTGTTTATAACATCATCAAATTTCATATTTGATTCCCCCTTTTTTATATTGTAACACAAAATAAAAAGCCCCTTAGGACTTTTTATTATTTATTTAAACGAACCATTAAATCGCAAATGCGATTAGAAAATTCAACTGGATTTTCTACTGAAAAACCTTCTATTAATAACGCTTGATCATATAACAAGGAAGCATAATCTTCCACCTTATCCTTTTGTTCTTTATATACATGTTGCATAGTAGTGAAAATAGGATGGTTGGGATTAATTTCCAATATTTTTCCAGCTTTTACATCTTTGCTTTCCGGCATAGCTTGGAGTACTTTTTCCATTTCCATGGAAATACCCTCACTACTCACTAAACAAACAGGGTGTGATTTTAAACGAGAAGAGATTTTTACGTCTACCACTTTATCTCCCAAGGCATTTTTCATATCACTTAGTAAGTCCTTGTTTTCTTCGTTTTGTTTATCCAATGCTTGCTTTTCTTCTTCTGTATCTAGATCTAAGTCACCTTGCGCAATATTCTTGAATGGTTTCTCTTTATAATCACGTAACATTTGGAAACAGAATTCATCTACATTATCAGTTAAGTATAAAATATCATACCCTTTATCTTTGACTAACTCTACTTGTGGTAAAGTACTGATCTTGTTTCTGTTTTCTCCACTCGCAAAGTAAATTTCTTTTTGGTCTTCTGCCATTTTTTCAACATATTCGCTTAGCGTAACCATCTTTTCTTCTTTACTAGAATAGTACAGTAATAAATCCTCTAGCTTATCTTTTAACATACCATAGCTATTATAGATACCAAATTTTAGTTGCATACCGAAGTTTTCAAAGAATGTTTCGTATGTTTCGCGATCTTTATCCAACATCGTTTTTAATTCTGATTTTATTTTCTTTTCAATTCGATCCGCAATAACCTTCATCTGGCGATCGTGTTGTAACATTTCTCTGGAAATATTTAAAGATAAATCTTGCGAATCAACTAATCCTTTAACAAAACGGAAATGTTCCGGCACTAAATCAGATGCTTTATCCATAATGAAGACACCGCGTGAGTATAATTGTAATCCTTTTGTATAATCATTAGTGTAAAAATCCATAGGTGGCTTAGATGGAATAAATAATAACGCATCATACGATACAGCCCCTTCTACAGATGTATGAATTACTTTTAAAGGATCATTATAATCGGTGAATTTATCTTTATAAAAGCTGTTATAATCTTCCTTTGTAATATCTTTCTTATTGCGTTTCCATAAAGGAATCATTGAGTTTAATGTTTTGTTTTCAGTGACATCTTCATATTCATCACTGTCTTCTTTTTTAACAGATGTCGTAACATCCATTTTAATTGGATAGTGTACGTAGTCAGAATATTTTTTAACCAATGTTTGAATTTGATGTTGTTCTAAATATTGATCGTAATCTTCTTCATCCGCGTTTTCCTTTATATATAACTTAATCGTTGTTCCATGTTCGCAACCTTCTGTTTCCCAGATTTCGTATCCATCACTCGCTTCTGAAACCCAAGTATAACCAGTTTCATCACCGTATTTCTTCGATGTTACTTCCACCTTTTTGGCAACCATGAAAGCGGAATAGAAACCAACCCCAAATTGACCAATAATATCAATATCATCGTGTTCATTCTCTTCTTTAAAAGCTAGGGAACCACTGTTCGCTATCGTCCCTAAATGGGTTTCTAGCTCTTCTTTATTCATCCCAATACCGTGATCTTGGATGGTTAAAATTCTGTTTTCTTTATCTAATCGAATATCAATTTCCAATTTATCTCGGGTAATATCTGAGATATTTTCGGTTAACGCTTTATAATATAATTTGTCCGTTGCATCACTAGCATTAGAGATCAACTCTCGTAAAAAGATTTCCTTATGTGTATAAATCGAATGAATCATTAAATCTAACAAACGCTTCGATTCTGCTTTAAATTGTTTTTTTCTTGCCATTGTTACATCTCCTTATCTTTCTTCGCTAATGGTATTATAGTACGAGCTCTTAGCACTGTCAATATATGAGTGCTAAAATTTTCATTTAGAAAGAAAAAAGGACCTTACGATCCTTCTACAAATCATCAACAATGGCTGTAACTTTCGCATATGCCGTTGATTTTGCTTCAAAAAAATCCGTTTTAATCGCATTCGCATTGCTGTACTGACTCACCCATTCCATAC
>CAKVJS010000206.1 GCA_934754755.1 uncultured Erysipelotrichales bacterium | reverse complement strand
TAGTTTTTATGATAAAAAGGTGCGTATTAGGTGAAATTATAAATGGATATATTATAATAAAAAGGTATATTTGAAAGAGGTAATGTTCATGCACAGTTTATTTTTAGAAGAAAATTATTTAGAGGCTATTTATATAGTATTCTTAAGAAAAAAGGATGTACGAAATGTAGATATAACAAAAGAAATGCAAATCGCTAAATCATCGGTTGCAGCTGCTATCCAGCGATTAGTGGAAAAGGGATATATTACCTATGAAGACGATAAGATCGTAATGTTTACGGAGTCTGGTCTTACCATCGCTAAAAACATTTACCGCAAACACGTTTTTTTAGCCAAAGTATTGAAATATATTGGTGTTGATGAAGAAACGGCAGAAGAAGAAGCATGTAAAATAGAACACATCATATCGGATGAAAGTTTTGAAAAAATAAATCAATATTTTAAAGATCTATAGGATTATCTATAGGTCTTTTTGATTATAAGAATAATGGATAAATTTGCGGTTATTGCCATGTTTTCAAGAGAGTAATACTATCATTTATGTATTATACAACAAAAATGATATTGCTTTTATTTTTTATTAATGATACACTGACTACATAAAAAGTAAGGACTATAGAACGTACATAAGAGAAAATAGAGAGGAGAGTTCATGGTTACCAAAACAACGCGTTATGTAGCTTATCATAAAATGGATATAGTCCGGCTAGCTACCTTTTTAACAACAGCTAATACATTATATAGTGATTTTATTATATATGAGGATCATTTTGACATTTGTTAGGAGTTAGAACCAAAATAGATGTTGAAAAGGATCAATTTGTAATACCCTCTTCCAAGAGGAAATGCATTCCATACCATCATTTAAGTAAAGACTTACATCGTCTTTTAGGGGAGTTAGATGATGGTCATATGAATATATATGGATGGATTAACTTTGCCTATGCAAAATATATTTATATTGGTAAAGATAGCATCCAAGATGATGAAAAAATGATAGAAATAATAATACCCCAAATCGATATACATATAAAAAGCACGGGAGATATTATCATTAAATCGAATAATGAATCCGAAGTAACAAGCATTGAACAATTAATAGACTCTTATCAAAAAGGACCTATACATACTTATGAAAAGTCCAATGGGTTCGAGGAAACGATTGCCTATAACGAGGGTAAATATAAAGAAATGGTGAGTCGGGCCGTCCAAGATATTCACCAGGGAAGATACGATAAAGTCATTCTATCTAGGAAAATACCATTACCTAAAAGAGTGAACATGTTCGAAAGTTATCTATCTGGACGTGCACATAATACTCCAGCTAGATCGTATTATATAAAACTGGCAGATAGAGAAGTCATTGGATTTAGTCCAGAAACAATAGTAGAAGTCGATCAGGACAGAAATGTATATACCTTTCCTCTGGCCGGGACAAGAGCCCTAGATGCAAATAAAGAAGTATGTGAGCGATTAAAAAGAGAGTTGTTAACTGATAGTAAAGAGATTGCAGAACATGCGATTTCGGTTCAACTTGCATTTGAGGAATTAGAACGTTGTTGTCAAAAGGATAGCGTGGCTATCATTAATTTTATGGCGGGGAACCGTGTATTGAAAAACAAATGAACGAAGATCAAAGGTTTGATTTAGAAATAGAAAATGAGTTTTCTAAACTACTCACCTGTCAAATGGAAGAATATCATACGAATACCTTTTATGATACAATGCAAGGAAGTTGGGTGGAAGGATTAAGGCATTCCTTATTATCTTTTAAAGAGGATATAACATCGGGTAAACAAGTTGGTAAGCAAGAACAATATGTAATTGCGGTAATTCAGGCATGGCATGCCTTAGCTAAAGAAATAGGTAGTCCTACGATTATCGAGGCATATGAAAAAAGGCCATTACCAATCGAACAATTACTATAGTATAGAAAAGAATAGAGGAGAAGAAGAATGAGTAATAAAAAAGAATTAACGATTAAAGATATGGTGACAATTGGGGTGTTTAGTGCTATTTATTGTGTATTTTACATGATTGGGGGAGTTCCCTTTGGAATTAATCCAGCCCTAACCTTCTATCAAACCATGGGGAGTGCTTTATTGTGTGGTCCGGTATATATGTTGTTGGTAGCAAAAGTACGAAAAAAATGGAGCATTTCTATATTAGGCATAATCGTTGGTATTCTCCTATTCATTACGGGAATGTATTGGGCTATGCCACTAGGGTGTGTTGTTATGGGATTTGTCGCTGATGCTGTTTCTAGTATCGGAAAATATAAAAGTAAAAAATTCGATAT
>CAKVJS010000205.1 GCA_934754755.1 uncultured Erysipelotrichales bacterium | reverse complement strand
ACCTAGTGATTGTCGTCTACAACTAATCATTATAAAACATGTTTATAAAAAGTCAAATGATTTTAATTGTTATTGTATAAGTTATAAACCAAAACATACTATAATGAAATGGAAACATATAGATGGACCTCCATGAAAACATGAATGAATACATACTAAACGTAATACTTTATACCCTTAAAGAACTAAAATTATTCTCTTTCATTTGTTTACAATTTTTACAAAATGTTATTGACTTCTTTTCCTGATACATATATAACATGCGTTCATGTTTTTGTTTGATAAGAGAAACTATAAAGGAGCATTACGCAATGTTCCTACTTTCAACTACTCATAAGCACCATACATACTCAGATTGTTATATGTATCCTTGTATATTTCGTTAGTTACCATTTGTATTTCCTTTGTATGTGTGCTCTTATAATTTTGCCCCAATATCCATTTTACATTGCGCACTGTAGCTTTGCTCCAAGAGTAGTACTCGATGACGATATCATTTGATTACTTCCCTGTAGTTGAAAGGTGTCATCTGCTACCCATATCTTTGTTATAACAAAGCTTATCTAGGGATACAATACTTATGTCGTAAGTTGCAACTTTATAACGTATATAACAGATTATATATCAATAGATAAGGAAAGACGAACCACTTTAAACTCCTCATTAACAATAACTACAAATCCACGGCCCGATTGTTCTATAGATTGCACTTGACGGTATTCTTGGTAAGGTAGGATGAATCGAAAGAAACAAAAGTTGTCATCCTCCGTAATTTTAATATCAACTGTCATTAAGTCTCTCATTAAGGCTAAATCTAATATTTGTCTTGTAAGCAGGGTGATTTGGTTACTAACGGTTGGATCAATAGCGGATTGTTCAAAGAAACAAATATTCTTTTTTAGATCCATCCCCTTGCCCTTATACTCATGGCACAGTGCATTAAAGATGTAATCAAAATAAGGATTATTCGTAACAATAGCATGATTGGTCATCATCACTTTGCCTAAATAGCTGCTCGCATGTTCTTGAATTGCCTTGATGTCATTATTTTTGGCGTGAAATAAAATGGTTAATAACAAATACTTTAAATTATGTTCGAGGCGATCGATATATTGTTTATTTTCTCGTATCATATTTTCATTATGTAACATAATATATGCCTGCCTACCGGCTGTATTTGTTTGACCCTTCTTCTTCTGATAAATCGTTTGATACAAAACAAGTATTAAAATAGTAAACACAATAATTCTAAAATACACCAAAATACCAAGGTTAATATTTTTTACCAAACGGTATAAATCTACATTTGTTAGTAAAAACAATAGTATGATAACGAAACTAATGGATCGTGTGAAAGAATGCCTTTTTATTTCTCCTATATCTCCCCCATAATATCTTCCAATCAGGACAGAAATAGGCAAAGCCAATATTTGTATCGTAATATCCATCAGATGGCATAAAAATATTTTAGAGCCTAAAACAATAAATACATTACTAAACATCATAACATTAATTGGGAAAATAGAGATGATAACCTTGGTTATCGAAACCCGACACGTTTCCATCCATTGAAATAATAGAAGTGTTATTAACAAAACAATGACTAAAAGTATTTCATAATGCAAACTATAGAGTACTATATTTTCAGCGATAATGACAAGCGTCATCAAGCCATAATGAAGTCCCGATTTATACGAATAACAAGTAGAAAAAAGGTATGTAATTAATATAGCATTTTCGATTTGAATGAGAATATTAGTATATGCCACGCAAACGCACCTCGCGATATTTATTACGAACCTCTTCTTGATACTTCCGCCCTACTTCAATACTCTGTCCATTTTTTAAAATGACTTTTCCCCATAAATTACGATCCACTTGTCGAATATTGATAACATAGGAACGATGGGCTCGTATAAACTGATGCTTCTCTAATATTCTTAACATTGCCCGCAATGTCCCCCGGCACGTATAGGAATCATGAATGGTATGAAAAGTAATCGTATGATCCGAGGATTCTATGTATAAAATATCCCGAATGGTGATGATAACACCTCCTACCTCGATCGTATCATTTCTTTTATAACAAGTTGATTGTAACAAACAGATGGCACTTTTTATATCCAAGTCTAGATGTGATTTCCGAATAAAATATAAGGGTTGCACCTCTAAGCTATTATGAATTAAGGCTTCGATGTTAGATACAAAAACAATCAATGGGCAGTTCGGTAACTGACGTAATTTTTTCGCGACATCGATACCATTGATGGCCCCCATATCAATGTCTAGAAATACAAGTTCAATAG
>CAKVJS010000204.1 GCA_934754755.1 uncultured Erysipelotrichales bacterium | reverse complement strand
AACATATTATGGATAATTTACAATTACCACTGAAAATTACTTCCACGGCTGGTCAGGGAACAAAAGTATATATTGGTTTGCAACAAAAAAAGTTGCTTTTCTAATCTTTCATAAATGTAAGAATAAATCGATAAATGTAAGTTAAAACTATGGATAGCCATAGTAACATCAAATATAATAGACAGGTAAACACAGGAGGTAACAATATGTCATTATTAGAAGTTAAAAACATACGAAAAGTTTACACCACTCGATTTAGTGGTCAATCAGTACAGGCCTTAAGCAATGTTTCTTTTACGGTAGAAAGCGGTGAATACGTTGCTATCATGGGTGAATCAGGTTCTGGTAAAACAACTTTATTAAATATACTTGCATCCTTAGATAAACCGTCACAAGGAAGTGTATCCCTAAATGGGAAAAACATGGTAACGATCAAAGAAAGTGAAATCTCAACCTTTCGTCGAGAAAATCTAGGATTTGTCTTTCAAGATTTTAACCTTTTAGATACTTTTTCATTGCGGGATAATATTTTTCTTCCGTTGGTACTTTCCAAACAATCGTATGCAACGATGAAAAAAGAATTAGCTCCCCTTGCGAAGCAACTAGGAATCGAACATCTTCTTGATAAGTTTCCTTATGAAGTTTCTGGTGGACAAAAACAACGAGCTGCGGTTGCTCGCGCTTTAATTACCCATCCAAAACTTATTTTAGCCGATGAACCAACTGGGGCCTTAGATTCCAAATCATCGGATCAATTATTGGACTTATTTTCCAACATTAATCAAGCGGGTCAAACCATCGTTATGGTTACCCACAGTACACAAGCAGCAGCCCATGCAAGTCGGGTATTATTTATTAAAGATGGAGAAGTCTTTCATCAAATTTACCGTGGGGAACAAACGAATGAAGAAATGTTCCAAAATATTTCTGAGACATTAACTGTACTTGCCACTGGAGGTAAATAAAATGAACCGATTTTTTTATCCACGGTTAGCATTAACCAATATGAAGAAGCATCGTAAAACCTATGTTCCGTATTTACTATCTTCTATTATAACAGTATCAATGTTTTATATCCTTACTGGTCTTACCTACAATAAAGATATTATTAATAAATTATCTATTGGTAGATCGATGACACAAATACTTGGCTTTGGTGTCTATATTATCGTCATTTTTTCTTGTATCTTTATCTTTTATACAAATAGTTTCTTAACGAAACGAAGAAAAAAAGAAATTGGTTTATACAATATCCTAGGTATGGAAAAAAGACACATTATGTATATGTTACTATTTGAAAATATCTATACGATTATTATTAGTATTATTGGCGGATTAATATTTGGTGTCCTCTTTGGTAAAGTCTTATTTTTACTATTGGTTAAAATTGTTCTTAAAGTAAACCAAGATCTACAATTTCCGATATCAGCGCCAGCCATTCGTTTAACGGTGCTTGTCTTTACACCCCTATTCTTAGCTACTTTACTAAGCAACCTATGGCAAATCCATTTTTCTAATCCGATTACTTTATTACGGGGTGGAAAAACAGGTGAAAAAGAGCCAAAAACAAAATGGATTCTAACAGTAATTGGTATCATCTGTTTAGGATGGGCCTATTATACCGCCCAAACTATTGATGAACCGTTACAAAGCTTACAGTCCTTCTTCTTTGCGGTGGTGCTAGTTATTATTGGTACGTATGCCTTATTTGTGAGTGTTACGATTACAGTCCTTAAATTTTTAAAGCGAAGAAAAAAATTCTACTATCAAACGAGTCACTTCACCATTGTTTCTGGAATGATCTATCGAATGAAACAAAATGCGGTAGGACTCGCTAATATATGTATTTTAAGTACTTGTATTATCGTTATGTTAGCATCTACCTTTTCCTTATATTTTGGGATTAATGATCTTATTGATACTGAGTTTCCATATAAAGATTTTAACTATACAACCCATTTATCTGAGGAAGATAAAATTCAGGTAAAACAAATCACCCATCAAGAATTATCCAAAAATCATATTCAAATACAAGATGCAACAGAGTATCATTCCTATCCAACTATCATGAAAAAGAAAGGTAATTCTTTTATAACCAGGAATTGTTATGATTCTAAGGATAATAAAAAAGTTAATATCCTCTCCTTAAAGGAGTATAATGCATTACATGGAACCCATATTACCTTACAACCTAATGAAGTAATATGGGTAAATCACCCGGATGCATTAGACAAAAAGACAGAGTTTACCATTAATAAGGAAAAATACACTGTTAAGGAGTATACCTCATCGAATAAATATGCGGTAAAAAAAGAAAATTACAATATTGTAGTTGCTAATGAAC
>CAKVJS010000203.1 GCA_934754755.1 uncultured Erysipelotrichales bacterium | reverse complement strand
CTAGGGTGTGTTGTTATGGGATTTGTCGCTGATGCTGTTTCTAGTATCGGAAAATATAAAAGTAAAAAATTCGATATCCTTTCGTACATGGTGTTTTCCGTTGGAGGAGTTGGTAGCTTTCTTGTGTACTTTATGAATCCTAACGGTTGGACCCAAACGATGATTGAAAAAGGTACCGATCAATCCTACTTGGCAACCTTGAATTCCGTCGCACAGCCTTGGATGTTGTATGTTATTATTATTGGTACCGCCTTATCGGCTGCCATAAGTGGATGGATTGGTAGTATCCTATTAAAAAAACAATTTGAAAAAGCGGGTATCGTTGACTAATGTTTAAGGAAATAAGGTTTGATCCTAGAATAAAAATTGTACTATTGTTTATTTGTGTTATTTCTGCAACAATCGCCCCTTCTTTACAATATGAATTAGGTCTGATTGGTTTAATTGGACTCTTTGCGATTGTTCACAATCGATGGCAATATGCTATTAAAAATATTGTTATCTATGTTTGTATTTATTATCTAACCGTATGGACCATTGCCGATGCATCCGGATCCATAAGGGGTATGTTACTAGCGTTTTTTGGTCTTGTGCACAAGGTGTTTCCTTGTGCTATGATGTCGGGAATTGTAATTACTACAACGAAAGTAAGTGAATTTTTAGCAGCGATGAATAAAAGTAGAATCCCTAGAAAGTTAGTGATACCGATGGCAGTCATGCTTCGCTATTTACCTTCGATTCAAGAGGATTGGCATTATATTAAAGATGCGATGAAAATGAGGGGTATTTCTCCCTCGGTTATCGGGTTATTAAGTCAACCGATGACTACCGTGACTTGTTTATATGTGCCACTGATGATGGCTGCTTCTAAGGTTGCTGATGAACTCACGATTGCCTCTACAACTAGGGGGATAGAAAATCCAGCTCCCAGAACCTCCTTATTACAAATTAAGGTTCATGGCGGTGATATGGTAGCATTGTCTCTATTTATATTATTTTTAATGATCGGTTTATGGTGGAGGTAATGTATGATCGAATTTAATAATATTTCCTTTTCTTATAAGGAACAAGGAAATGGAAGCCTGAGAGATATAAATTTACAGGTAAAAGAAGGGGAATGTATCTTATTGTGTGGCCGCAGTGGATGTGGTAAAACAACAATGATTCGTATGTTAAATGGTATTATTCCGCACTTTTATACTGGTAATTTAACAGGCGAAGTACTCGTACAAGGACAAAATGTTGGAAAGTTGCCAATGTATAAAATAGCGAAATTTGTGGGATCGGTATTTCAAAATCCACGGACTCAATTTTTTAATATTGATACCAATAGTGAGATTGCTTTTGGCTTAGAAAATCTTTCCTGTGACCGCAACAAAATGAGTCATAGTGTAGAAAAGACCGTTGATGATCTAGCTATACGACCATTGTTAAATAGAAGTATATTTGAATTATCTGGTGGTGAAAAACAGAAGGTTGCCTTTGCTTCTGTATATGCGATGCATCCCGATGTGTTTTTACTGGATGAACCTTCCTCTAATTTAGACATGCGATCGATCTTACAGCTTCGTGACACCTTACAAAAGGTAAAACAACAAGGTAAAACTATTTTAATTGCGGAACATCGCCTATTTTATCTAATGGATCTAGTGGATAAAATAGTATATTTAGAAGAGGGTAAGATTGCTAAGGTATATACACCTGATGCATTTAGAAAGCTACCCATAATACAACGAAAAAGTATGGGCCTTCGGGCGACTTCCCTTTGTCAAGAACCAATCAGCAGTAACTTTATACGTACCCCAGAAACAAAACTAGAAATTAAAGATGTAACTATTTACCATAAAAAAAGAACCATTCTAAGTAATTGTTCCTTGCAGGTGGCAGCTGGCGAAATTATTGCGCTTACCGGAAACAATGGGGAAGGAAAGACAACCTTCTCACGTACTCTTTGTGGATTACATAAGGAATATAAAGGTACTATTCTTTGGGAAAATAAACCATTACGCCAAAAAGAACGGTTAAAGATTTCCTATATGGTAATGCAGGATGTTAATTATCAGTTATTTTCAGAAAGTGTACAGGATGAATGTGTATTAGGAATGAAAGATCCAAAGAAAGATAGAGTCGATGAGATTTTAAAAAGATTGGATCTATATCACGTTAAAAATCTCCATCCTAATCGATTATCCGGGGGTCAAAAACAAAGAGTAGCGATTGCGGTAAGTATGATCGATAATAAGGAATTACTTATTTTTGATGAGCCTACGAGTGGTTTGGATTATGAAAGTATGTGTAAGGTTTCTGAACTATTAAAAGAATTAGCGAGTATGAATAAGATTATCT
>CAKVJS010000202.1 GCA_934754755.1 uncultured Erysipelotrichales bacterium | reverse complement strand
GGCCTGCATGATGCTTACATTCTTATTTTTAGATGTTAAAAAGGCACCCAAAAAACAAACAAAAAATATCATGTTTGTGGCACATCCTGATGATGAAACTATTTTCGGTGGTAAAGAAATACTGGAAAACAATTATTTTATTGTGTGTATTACCAATGGTAATAATCCTGTGCGAAGCCATGAATTTAAGCAATTATTAGAAAAATCAAACAATCAAGGGGTTATCCTTACGTATCCAGATATGGTACAAGCAAAACGTGCTAACTGGAAGCAGGAACGTGGAAAAATCAAAGAGGATATAAAAAAATACATCGACCAGAAGCAATGGGATAAAATAGTAACCCATAATCCACAGGGTGAATATGGCCATAAGCATCACCAAATGACAAGTCAATTAGTTAGGGAAGTCATTAAAGAGGAGGGAAAAACAGAACGATTATATTACTTCGCACCATATTTCACAAAAGAGGGAAGACGCCCAAGCAATAAAACGATGAATAAACGGGAAGAACAAAAATTAAAGCAATTAGCTATGTTATATCCATCGCAAAAACATACAGTAGGCGTGTATTATCATATATTTGGCTATCAGGATATTATATCCTATCGAGACTGGAACGAAAAATATACGCAAAAACAAAAATAAATCTATGGTTAAAAAACAAATGATTTGTAGTCATGAAAATTTAGTTATATAATATGAGGGAAAGACACTATATACGGGAGGAAATACAGATGAAGAAAATTGTTGTCGTTGGAGCGAATCATGCAGGTACCGCGGCCATTAATACTATTTTAGATAATTACCCAGATTGTGAATTAACGGTTTTTGATAGTAATTCAAATATTAGCTTTCTAGGATGTGGAATGGCTTTATGGATTGGTAATCAAATTGAAGGTTCGGATCAATTATTTTATTGTAGTGCAGATATTATGCAACATAAAGGTGCCACAGTACACATGGAAACGGCCGTCGAAAAGATTGATTATGACAATCAAAAAGTGTATGCGAAAACAAAGGAAGGTAAGGAGATTGAAGCATCTTATGATTCGCTAATATTAGCGACAGGATCATTACCAATTAGTCCTAACATTCCTGGTATGGACTTACAAAATGTACAATTCGTTAAACTATTTTCAAATGCACAAGAAGTCATTGACAAATTACAAGGTAATAAAGAATTGAAAAGAATTACCGTTGTTGGTGCTGGATATATAGGTGTTGAATTGGCAGAAGCATTTAAACGTAACGGTAAGGAAGTGTTACTTGTGGATAGCGCAGACACTTGTTTATCAGGATATTTTGATCGTGAATTTACAGATGTCATGACAAAAAATTTAAGAGATAATGGTGTCCAAGTCGAATTCAATCAAACGATTGTAGCCGTGGAAGGAAACGGAAAAGTAGAGGCTGTTGTAACCAATAAACAACGGTACGAAACCGATATGGTTGTCTTTGCGATTGGATTTAAACCAAATAATGGACTTGGTAAAGATACCTTAGAATTATTTAAGAATGGTGCCTATATCGTTGATAAGAACCAAAAAACAAGCCAAGACAATGTTTATGCTATTGGAGATTGTGCTACTGTATTCAATAATGTAATTGATGATATCGATTATATTGCATTAGCAACGAACGCTGTTCGTTCTGGTGTTATCGCAGGTCATAATGCCGCTGGAACACCATTACAAACCGTTGGTGTACAGGGCTCTAATGGAATTCGTATTTGGGATCTAAACATGGTTTCTACCGGATTTACTTTATCGAAAGCAAAAGCTTTTGGATTCGATGCTATGGAAACAGAATTTAATGATCTACAAAAACCTGCTTTCGTAAAAGAAGACAACGCACAAGTTACTTTAAAAATTGTATATGATAAGAAAACTCGCCGTGTATTAGGTGCGCAAATGGCAAGTACGTATGATGTGTCTATGGCTATCCATATGTTCTCACTTGCGATCCAAGAAAAAGTAACAATTGATAAGTTAAAGTTATTGGATATCTTCTTTTTACCACACTTTAATCAACCTTATAACTATATTACAATGGCAGCATTAAACGCTAAATAAAACAATAAAAACGTTATACTAAATATAAGTGTCCACATCAATATGTAGGCACTTTTTTTATACCAATCTTAGTGTGACTAGTTATCATGAGTTGCATTCGCGAGACATAGAAAAGCATAATATCTTTTAAATGGAACGTATTAAATTAAATAAATGCATATAGTTAGCTTAGAGGGCTCTCTCTAATCTTTTTTACTTACAGGTGATTTGTCAAATTAAGTGCAACACCTAATGTAAGTTAGAGTTGTTTGATTACTTCATTGGGTGTTTTATATCG
>CAKVJS010000201.1 GCA_934754755.1 uncultured Erysipelotrichales bacterium | reverse complement strand
GCATAACACTATATATTGATAACTGATCTAACATTGTATTACAGCTACCTTTTATTATTTTATATGGATATTCCATTAAACCTTCCTTATGACTTTCTATATAAAGCTTCTTATAGTACCTTTGTTTGGCTTGCTCTAAAGGATAAATATCTTGTTGGGACCGGATCACTGCTTGCGCAGATTTAGCCGTACGTTCGACATCTTTTAATGCTGAAACATGTAATGATTCCTCTTTATATTGGATAATATATACGTTACCTTTAATAAGAAGATCTTTTTTACTTAATTTACCTTCCCGATTGCAACGTCCTGCTGCCTGCATAATACTATCAATTCCAGTTATGGATCGAAAAACTACATCAAAATCCAAATCCACTCCTGCCTCTACTAGATTTGTACTAATGCATATCATTTTCCTTATAGAATCTTTTTTTCTATTTTGTTCTAACTGTTGTTTCATTTCCGCAATAAGTTTTAGGCGGTGAGCAGCGCATAAATTAGTCGTTAAATAAATTACCTCAATATCATCTAGTATTTGTTCTTCAATGTATGTATATAAATCGGATACCGCCCTTTTTGTATTTAGTATAACTAAGCAGCTATCAAATTCTTCTAATTGATGAAGTACTTTATCAGAAAGTTGTTCTGTTGATAATTTTATATTTGCACGAGTACCCATTTCATTATGGAAATTAACACGGTCGAAACAATGACGATACTCCTCCGGTTGGCTATCGATTATTTTCTGATCAATGATCGTATCTGTATACTGTAACTGATAATCCAATTGATCACTGTCTAAGATTGGTTGCGTAGCACTACAGTGTACAATATTACAATGCATAATAGATTTCATAAAATTCATCATAAGATTAAAATTATAAATTGTTTGTATTGGTAAACTCTGTATTTCATCAATAATAATTGTAGAGTTGATAAGTTTACAGAACCTTCGGATATTCACTGCTTTTTCTTTATATAGAGTATTACAAAACTGAACCATAGTCGTAAGTATAATTGGACTTTCCCAACTTTCCATAATATACATCTGATCTTTGGATTGTTTGCTTCGTTCACTCTCTTTATCAAATGTTTCGCCTTTTATATTTTCTACTACTACATTACTATGATGTTCTAATACAGCATCATCATTTTTAATAATGTTACTTATTTCGGAAGCATTTTGTTCTAATACGGATAAATAGGAAGTGATATAAAAGATCCGATTTCGATTAAATGTCTTTGCATTTGTTAAGGCATATCGTAATCCTGCCTTTGTTTTTCCAGCACCCGTTGGAACTTCTAGTTTAAAGATACCTGTGTCATATTGCTTTGCGGTATCCTTTGCTCTACTTGCTATTTCATTACGCATTTTATTGATTGGTGACATAGAAGTAGATCCTTGGTACTTTTCATACATATTTTCTACAGCATCATTTGCCTTATTCCATACTTCTAGTGTATCTTGCTTATCCCATATCTTTTGTTTATTTTCTACAAAGGCATTAGCTGAATCATATATATCCGCCTCCTTTAAAATAGATAAACAGAGGCGCATAAAACATGTCATATAATACTGCTCACATACTCTTTTTTCTTTGTCTGTAGAGGGAAGTAAAGAACCAATGGAGGCATATATTTGTTTAAACTCATTAAAGGCCTCCACTAACAAATCTGGTAATGTATCATCGCACTGTTTTTGTAAATAGGATGATAACTCTAATTCCACAAATTGTTGAATAGAACTATAGGAGTAATCTGGATCATTTTTATAGTCATCAATTCTTTCATTATATTTTATAATCCACTTTTCTCTAAATTGAACCTGATCAAATAAGCCATGGTGGGCAAAAATACAATAGGAGACAACCTCTCTAAAATAGGCAAAGCATGGATCATCCTCTTGACTATGAAGATGGATGTCAATGAGATCTAGAAAAATACAACCTCCTGCTGAGGAGTGATTTACATGATCATGATTATTCCCTAGAATATATTTTTGGAATTTATCATCAGCCTTACCGACATCATGTAAATATCCAATAACCCTCATAATTGCACAAATCCCTACTTCATTTCCTATTTTACCAGCCATGTCTCCAACCTGAACTATATGATTCAATAAAGGTTGGGTTAAAATTTCATTTTCCTTCTGTACAATATGAGCTAGTAATGTCATATAGTTTCTCCTTTTAAATATACGGAAACATCATTATTAAGTAATATCGTTTACATTCGACAATTTTTTCTTACCTTTCCATCATATACTAACAATCCAAATATGTAAACGTTTTTTTATTTATAAGACTATAAAGTACAATATATTATTGAATCTTTTTAAAAACAAAAAGAGACCA
>CAKVJS010000200.1 GCA_934754755.1 uncultured Erysipelotrichales bacterium | reverse complement strand
GATTTCAATCATGAAATCGGTGGCTATATAACTCATATTTACGCAAGTAATGAATCGGGTGATCAAGTTGCTTATGCCGTGCCGGAAGTTACCATACCATAAGTAAGGAAATTATGTATCTGGTAGAACATAGTAAAATCTCAAAAAGTGTAAGAAATAATGTATAAATAAAGACGCATATTTAAGTGCGTTTTTATTTTGTTTAGGGAATAATAAACAAGTAAAATATCTTTATCAAAAAAATAATCTTTAATAATCTGTTGATTTTTGTTACAATTAGTAACAGACATAACCTTATAAGTAAAAATGATAATAAAGGGCGTGAACTTTTGGATACGAATCTAAAGAGGAATATTATTTGGAATATAATTGGAACTACTTTAAATGGCTTTAATTCCTTATTTTATATGATTATTATTACACGTATTAATGGTTTGCAGGATGCGGGTTTATTTTCTTTTGCATTTTCATTAGCTTGTCTATTCTTTATTATTGGGACATACGCTGGAAAAGTATATCAAGTGACCGATATTCATGAACAGTATAATGACCGTGAGTATATTATACATAAAGCTATTACATGTGCCATAATGCTTAGTATATCAGTGCTTTATATTGGTTGCATGCAATTTACTAGAGATAAAGTAATTATTATATTTCTGTGGTGCATCATGAAAACTATAGAAGCATTTAGTGAAGTATTTCTTGCGATTCTACAGAAGTATGGTAACTTATACCAAGCTGGTATTTCACTTACAATTAAAACTATTCTTTCGCTACTACTATTTATCACGGTTGATATTTTATTCAAAAATACGATGTATGCAATTATAACAACAAATATTGTATGGATAATTATTATTTTAATATATGATCTACCAAAGGTAAAAAAAGTATATCATTCAAGTCCTGTAGACTGGACAAAGATAATGGGTCTATTTAAAACGGGATTTTATACATTCTCTGTACAATTCTTAACCATTTATATTACAAATGGAACTAAATATGCGATGGGAGATATTACTTCGCGTGAATCGCAAGCTATTTATGGATATATTATTATGCCAGCGACCATCGTTGGTCTATGTGCACAATACATATTACAACCTTTCTTACAAAATATATCTATTGCTTATAAAGATGGAGATAGAAAAAAATTTCAATTGATTAACCGTAAGTTATCTGCAGTCACTTTTGGCTTGGGGATTGCCTGTTTACTAGGTATGGTTATCTTAGGGATTCCTATTTTAGGGTATATTTATAATGTAAATTTACATCCATATACGAAGGAAGTTATTTTAATTATGATTGGAGCTATTTTCTTTTCGCTAACATCGATATATGCAACAGCTTTACTTACGATGCGAAAGGTTATCTCTCAATTTGTTATATATCTAAGTACCTCTATTTTTCTTTTTTTAGTAGCACCTACTTGCATACAAAATTGGGGGATCTTAGGTGCTTCTGGGACCTATTCAGGTGCTACTATAGTATTATTTGTTCTGTACTATATACTATATCAGATGGTACTGCATCACTGGAAAAATCAGGCAAAAGGTTATACAAATAATACAGTTGGTGAGGAGAGTAATCATGCATTCGATAAATAATGGTAAAAAAATGTATTGGAAGGTTTCAAGTTTTTTGTATTCGTTGCAGTGTGGTTGGAATCGCTGGAATAAGAAATATAAATTGCTACGCATATTCCCTAGAAATCTAATAGTATTTGTATTTTTGATCGGTTCTTTACTAGCGATATACAAGGAATATACAGCACATCCATATACAATTCTATATGATAATGAACCTCATTATAATATACCCTTTGATCGTCTATATAAAAAGGGTATAACTTTTTCATTAGATCGCCCGGGCGTAAAAGGGAAGGTAAATAGTATTGGAGTGAAGGTAGGGACCTATGCTAGAGTTAATCATGCGCGTTATACATTAACTATTTTAAAGAATAAAAAATCAGTATATAAAAAAGAAATAAGTACAAGTAGTATGAGAGACTATCTATATTCATTTTTTACTATTCCGGATATTGATGGGAAAGAACTTTCCCAATATGAATGTAAACTGGAGCCAATCAACACAAATAAAAAGGATCATATCACTTTATACGGCAATGGTTCTGAAGTTGCGTTACGACTGGCCAAACAAAATAATCCTATTCGTTTAAAGTTGTTTGTTTTTTCAGGAATCATTATTTTGATGTTTTTTATACTGTATAGAATAAATACACATAAGGTAACAGAAACGAAGGCATATCTCATCATCGGTCTATTACTTAGTACAACAATTATTGTTACACCTCCATATCAAGTTCCGGATGAATTCGAGCATTTTTTTAGAACACTAAATTTATCACAATATAACTTTAGTAAACTTCCTTATGATAACA
>CAKVJS010000199.1 GCA_934754755.1 uncultured Erysipelotrichales bacterium | reverse complement strand
ATTTAATGTTAGCGAATATTGATGGTATTGGAGTCATTAGCGAATTACATAATAATCATAAAAACGCGTATAAAAAAGTAGTATGTATTACCAATTTTACCAATCATTTAATTTGTGAAGATTTAGAGAAGCTACATGTAAGTTACTGCTTTAAAATCCCATTGGATATGACATACTTCATAAATACATTGCAACGTATTATGGTTAGTAATGAAACCATAGAGCCGTTGGATAGTTCAAAGGAATCAGAAAAATATCAAAAAGTGAAAATCGAAAATGAAATTACGGAAATCCTACATGAAGTTGGAATACCAGCCCACATTAAAGGGTATATGTATCTTCGTACAGCAATCTTAACAACGTATTACAACATTGAAATACTTGGGCAAGTAACAAAAGTGTTGTATCCAGACATTGCAAGACAATACAATACGACCTCTTCCCGTGTAGAAAGAGCCATCCGACATGCAATTGAAGTAGCATGGAACCGTGGAAACACAGATGCTATCGATGATATCTTCGGTTATACCGTGAGCGCTACAAAATCAAAACCGACAAATTCTGAATTTATTGCGATGATTGCTGACAAACTACGTTTAGCACACAAAACAGTCAATGCAAGCCGTCATAATTTTCTATAAACATAACTTTCCAAGTATGATACACTAATAGTATTATAGGAGGATTCGTTACATGCAAGTCATATTCCATATCGATATCAATGCGTTCTTTGCGAGTGCAGAAATTTCACAGGATCCATCACTCGCTAATAAGCCGCTAGTGATTGCTGGAAAATCAAAACGAAGTATTGTAACGACAGCCTCCTACGAAGCTAGAAAATTGGGTATTCATTCTGCAATGCCCGTGTTTCAGGCACGTAAGTTATGTCCGAATATTATGATTCGACCTGGTAATTACGCTTTATATCATCGTTTATCACAGGCATTCTTCACCATTATCGCTACGTATAGTGAAATATTAGAAGTAGCCAGTATAGATGAATGTTACGTCGATATGACGAGCTATATATGTGATCATAAAATATACCCTGAAGCCTTAGCCATGCAAATTCAAAAGGATGTATTAGAACAATTACAATTGCCAGTATCGATCGGTATTGCGCCCAATAAATTTCTTGCGAAGATGGCTAGTAATATGAAAAAGCCGTTAGGGATTACCGTCATTACAAGAAGTGATATAAGATCTAAAATTTGGCCATTATCTATTGAAAAAATGCATGGTATCGGGAAACAGACACAACCAAAATTATATGAGTTAAACATACATACCATTGGCGATATTGCGAATTATAACAATTATGAAACACTGCGGACGATATATAAAAAACGGGCAATTCTTTTATATCGAAAGGCAAATGGTATCGATACAAGTAAAATTATTGCATCGCATAATCAATTAAAATCAGTTGGTAACTCACATACTTTAGATGCAAATACAAGTAATGAAACTATATTATTGGATGTGATTCGAGCACTATCCTTGCAAGTTTCAACGCGAGCACAAAAGCGTAATTTGTTATCAAATACCGTGTCTATCACGATTAAATATGCTACATTTGAAAGTATAACACGTCAAACGAAAACACACAAATATATAAATGATTTTGAAACGATTTTGGCAACGGCTAAGGGGTTATTTATGGCCTATTATACGGGTAAACCCGTACGTCTTTTAGGGGTAAGTATACTCAATACGATACATAAAGAAAATTATACGGAACAACTTTCCTTTTATGATGATGTAGAAGCGGAGGAGATAAAAGCAAGAACTAACATAAATACAATTATTACTAATATTAATGATCAATTACAAAGTACAGTAGTACAGAAAGCCTCTGATATAGTTGACAAGCACCATGTGCAAAAAAAATATATTAGGGAAGATGAATAAATTAATATTGAACTCATAGGCTGTAATATGGAGGACACGCTTATGGGTTTTTTAAAACAAAGATTTCATAGTAGAAGAGCATTAATACATATATTTGCGATATCAATTTTTATCTGTGGATTGATTTTTGGAGCGATTTATTACTTTTATGGTTTACCTAGCATTATTGATTTGGGTAATACGTTATTCTTTTATAATCGAGAAGGGCATACCAATGATTACAATTTATACATAATAATGACAAGTGTTTATATTATTGCATCACTATTAGTTAGTACTAGTTTTATTGGTTGTTTCTTGAATAGTTTTATTATCTTTACCAAAAGTATGCAAATAAGTATAGGTACAATATATTTGTTCGCTCATGTACACATACAGGCAGCTGAAATATTTACCTGTTATGTACCACAACTCCTAATTGAAATTGTACTCATGTATATTATTAGTATCATCACTCTTAAACTTTCACTCAACTCCTTTATGGTTGCCTTTGTTATTCGC
>CAKVJS010000198.1 GCA_934754755.1 uncultured Erysipelotrichales bacterium | reverse complement strand
ATCGTACCTACATGCCATATCCATGGAAAATAAAGAAATATTCTACTTTTACTTGGGATTGTATAAAGATGCCTACGGCTTTACACAAGAGGGGAAAAACGAAGGTTGACTCGTTACTCTTTGCGATGAGTGCAAGAACGAGTCATAAATCGCTATCTTGGCAGCTGTTAAAGGATTTAACGTATAATGTGGATACGCAAAAACAGGTGTTTCAGTATTCTCAAGGAATTTCTCCGTTAAAGAAGGTAACCCAATCGAAGGCGGTTGTAGCTGCTATTATAAAAGGGCAGGATAGTATGTTGGACATTTCTGTATTGCATCAGGCAATGGAAGAGGCAACCCATACGCCTACCTTTAAAAATTATTATGGTGCATTAAAAATTGCGGATTATCAGGTTAATCAAATGAAACAACAAGGGGAAATTAGTGAATTTTCGTTACTTTCTATAGATCAACAAGTAAATAAGTACTTAAAAGATTAAAGTAAGTGTTTTCTTAAAAAATAAAAAAGCCCTATCATTTTAATGTGGTTTAGTATATACTTATACATGTGGAAATACAGTATTTCCATGTCTTATCATGTTATATAATAAATGGGAGGGAAACATATGACAGGAAAGAAGATATTAGTAGTACTATTGACCTTGGTTCTAGGATGTAGTAATGGTCGTTTACTCGTACCAATATTTGCAGAAGAAGCCAATGGCGAAATAGTAGAAAAGAGTGTAACAGTGAAGCAGGATAGTGAAGGCAAAGAGGCAGCGAAGGCGAAAGAAGAAACACCTGAAGAACCTAAGCTGACAGGTCTAGATGTGGTAACCAAGGGCGTCAGCATTACGCCAGCATTCAATGAAAATGTCGTGTTTTATGGCATGGATATGAAACCTGAGGTTTCTAATGTTACCATTAAGGTTAAAGCAAATGGTAAAATATTTGTCACAAAAATGGATAAATTTGATCGTGTTATTACAAGTAAAACAGCCGTTCAAGATACCATAACAATTGACAAAAAAGAAATGGTGGATGACTTTATCAATGTAATCATTAGTGTGGAAAATGATAAGGGAGTAACGAAAGATATAGCAATATCGGTGTTTGCTTGGCAATCGGATGAACAATTAGCTAAGGAAACGTACCGATCTCAATTTCATGTTACACCACCGAATAACTTTATGAATGATCCCAATGGGATGGTGTATGATTCTAGTGATGGATATTGGCATTTATTTTATCAACAATCAACACAAAATAGTTTCCATAATCAATCATGGGGACATGTTCGATCAAAAGATCTAGTGAATTGGCAACAAATGCCATTAGCTCTACAAATTGATCAGGATGGTCTGATCTACTCTGGTTGTGCGATCGAAGATAAGGATAATACAAGTGGATTATTTTCCAATGATCCATCAGCTTCTCGATTATTAGCTTATTATACCATTGATACACCGGGTAAATGGCAACAACAAGCACTAGCCTATTCGACAGATCATGGTCTTACTTGGCAAAAATATGGTATTATTGTTCCACATACCGAAAGTCAATCAGGTGCCGACTTTAGAGATCCGAAAGTCTTTAAAATTGATAATCTTTGGTACATGGTAACAGCTGGAGGAACTGCTCAAATACATACAAGTAAAGATTTACTTCATTGGGAACGTTCGCAAGTATTAACATTTAAAGACGGAACACCAATGTATAATGAATGTCCTATGTTATATCCTACAAAGGTTAACGGAACAGGCGCAACCAAATGGGTATATGGTGGTAGTGATGCATTCTATGTAGTCGGAGATATGCAAAAAGATAGCTCTGGTATTTATAAATGGAAAGCAGAATCGGATAAAATTGATGTAGAAGCAAATACGGATCCATGGGCTTGGGCAAACTATGGTAAATATGCAACAATGACATTCAATCAAGATGGTGCGGGTAAAAACCGTGAAATCGGAATTAGCTGGTTACAAGACTTTAATGATTTTGAAGGTCGTAAATACCGTGGAGTGCAATCACTTCCTTTAGAATATGGTCTTAAACAACACAACGGAAGTTATATTATTACCCAAAAACCAGTAGAAGAAGTAAATAAATTACATGATACAGTATTGTATCAAGCTAACAATAAAAAGGTTACATCAAAGGATGCTAATATATTAGCTGGTGTATCCGGAAGATACTATGATTTAGATGCAACTTTCATTTTAGGAAGTGCAAAAGAATTTGGTTTCTCATTGCGTCGAGGAAAAGGACAAGAAATACTATATCGCTATGATGTCGAACGTCAAAAAATGATTGTTGATGTAAGCCATGCTGGAAAGCAAAATCGTAGTGGAGTATATGAAAAAACTTTAAAACCAAATAATGGTCGAATCAATTTACGGATGTTAGTTGATCAAGGGGCTATTGAAGCCTTTGGAAATGAAG
>CAKVJS010000197.1 GCA_934754755.1 uncultured Erysipelotrichales bacterium | reverse complement strand
TGGTTGAAATACATACATTACTAATCGACCGAATTGCCTTCGACATTATATTTTCATGTTCTTCACTCACAACACCGTAATCTTGTTGAATTGTCTTGCCGCTATCTACAGCCGCTTCAAAATGTTTAATCTCGCGATCAAAAATATGATTTTGAATCTTGTGATCATTCAACACTCCATTCACCATAAAAATAAATAGGCCAACCAAACATATATCGATTAAAAAACTTTTCATGAGCCCGATAAATATTCATCGATCACTTGACAAAGTACATCGAGAGAAGCCATGATTTCTTGTTTATTATTTTGATGTCCGCCTATTTCAATTAATACCATATGATCACTCATCCCCTGGTTATAATGTGATTTTTTTGGGTATACCCCGCGTGAGATCCCCGGCACCTTGGCTTGTAAACGGGTTGCAATATCTTTCGAAGTACGATTAACCGCATCGAATTTACCACTACTTTCTCCCGCTACAAACATCATCTTAGCATACGATACATTATTATACGTTAGCGTAGATAGTCCCCGATCAATTGAGTCTCGGTGCATATCAATAATCAAATCATAAGGTCCACCTGAACTTAATGCTTTTTCTAAATACATTTTGGATACAACATAAGATTGACTATAGTCGATTTTGTGTACATTTTTATATTGTTCAAAGTTATTTCCTTCTACATCACAGCTATATCCCCGTTTTATTAAACTGTCCTTTAAATAATGCGCCCCCTCAACAACGTTAAACCCTTGATATTCTTCCGCTTGATGGGTATTGTAAATATGAATGTTTTTATTTTTAGTAGCTGCCATTGGCTTTACTGGCGTGTCCGGTTGTGCTTCTTTACCCTGGGCAAATCCATCAATAATATGAACACTACTAACTACCCTAGTTGGTAAATACCAAATCAAGGCGCAAACGATGATAAGTTTACACGTAATAATAACGTTACTCTTCAGTTTCATTTAATCACCCTACTTCAATATACATCCCAATATATGCAAAAAAGGTTGCATTTAGTACCACATTATAAAAAACCACCTCGACAAGATGGTCCTAATAACGTAATGAATTGATACTTTTCGCAATTATTTTTGATATAATCTCGCATTGTTCGTCAATTTGTTTATCACTCATAACATAATTATGGCCAATGGGATTTAATACTTCATTAAACAACATCTCCATTTGTAGTTCATCCAAACTACCTAGTTCACCTAACATAGCCGTCTTTTGTTGTTTTGTTAGCGAACCTTGGTAGCCACTACGCCTACCTATCTTTAGTACATTTTGCGGATTCATGCTGTCACCAAAATAATCCATAGTCGTTGCAATCACCTGGTTCACTAGACTACTTGCATAAATAACCGTAGGAACCCCAATCGCAATCACATCTACTCCTAAGATTTCCTTGGTGATTCCTTTGCGTCGATTCCCGATACCACCACCCGGTTGTAAACCAACTGTATTAACCTGTATTACATGGGATAGTTTATTATAATCTCTAGCACACAAAGCATCGATAACAATAACTAAATCAATATTCTCCCTGTCAATAATAGCTTTAATAATATCACTGGATTCCATACCCGTTTGAACCATGACCCCTGGAATTAGGGCGAAAATATCTAAGAACTTATTTTCCTCACGTTCTTCCTCACCGAGAAAATGAGTTACTCGAATATCGCGCACACTTCTAGGACCAATGGCATCACTTGTTAGATACTGATTACCCAATCCAGCAATTAAAATGCGGGGATTATCATATTTATGAATTAACTTAGAGAGCACTTGCGATACCTGACGAATAATTGGTTGTTGCATTAAATAATCTGGAAACGATATTTCAACATAAGTACCTACCCCCTGATTGATACTAGGATGGGTTTTTAATATCTCGTATATTTCTACTTCTACATTATCATCACGATATTGTTGTCTTGTATAATGATTTCCCTCTGTTAGCTCCTCTAGTGATTCAACCGCTAAATCACTACGCATATCTTCTTTCTTCATAGTATCACCTATAATACTATGACCGATTTTCCTAAAATATTTCATCAGATTATTAGTTATTATAAAGTATTGTCCCTAATAGAAGCCTCACTCTTCAAATTTTTAAGTATCCTATAATGCACAATAGACTTTATCAACCCATCCCAAATCAACGAGGGTATCAAATAAATAAGAAAGGCTAAAACTAATAATAAAAGAATAAACTTACCATTAGTGGATGGTTGTAGATAGAGGAAATAAACCAAGGGTAGTACAATAAATTCGGCAAATACACAACTAAAAATAGATTTAAAATATGGAATTCCTTTTTTATTTCGTGCTTTCTCCCCCTGGTTTCTTCTTGTCCATTGAGTCCCTTTGTTATATCGTATAGTAAAGTTATATATCTCATCTAAATAACTGATCTGTTCAGC
>CAKVJS010000196.1 GCA_934754755.1 uncultured Erysipelotrichales bacterium | reverse complement strand
TTTAGTCATGTATTTTCCTCCTACGAGGCTATTATATCATCTTAGTGTAAAAAAACTATCTATATACTGCATTATATATTGATATTTTCCCACGCCTCTTTTATACTTAGTATAAGCCGGGGGCGCAATTTATGCTGAGATTGGTCATACCTTGTCCCTTTGTATCTGAACTGGATAATACCAGCGTAGAGAGAGTAATAGCCATTGCCTTTATACGCTTGTGTAAAGGCTTTTATTATAGAAAAGGAGGGAATAACATGCAACAACACAAAGTAGTTTTCACTACCCGAACAATGACTTACATGGCACTGTTTGCGGCTTTACAAATCGTTTTAGAATGGCTTACTAAATTTACCCCATCGATGCCGCAAGGGGGGAATATCGCTTTTTCTTTAGTCGCCATTTTCCTATGTAGTTATATTATGGGATGGGGGTATGGTGTAATTCTTGGTATTGTTTGTACCGGACTACATTTTGCCTTAGGAATGGCGCTTTTTTATGGGCCTTTATCAGTTATTTTTGATTATGTATTACCTATGATTATTGTCGGATTAGCTGGGATTATCCCGCTGCTTAAAATAGGTAAAGGAGAGTTTCCACTCGGAATTGTGATCGCGATTATTTTAAAAACGATTAGTCACTTAATTTCGGGTTGGTATGCATTTAATACCCCTTTAGTCGCTAATTTGGCTTATAATACGCCCTATAATTTAGCGACTATGATTGCCTGTATTGTTCTGTTTATGCTTTTATATCCACGCTTAAAAGGGCTGTATCGTAAGTAGTTAAAAACGAATTATAAAAGAGTTAAGATATCGAAATAATCCATTAGATGCGGGTACACTATTTAGGAAATAAATTTCGATATCTTTTTTGTTGCTTTTTGTTTATGGAGGTATATAATTTGATTGTTATTATGATATGGGAAAGGATTCATAACAAATGAGTAAATCAAAATATAAAAGTAAAATCACTATAGCGACGTTATTAATTACTATGGGGATTGTATACGGTGATATTGGGACCAGTCCCTTATACGTAATGAAGGCAGTTATAGAGGGTAATGGAGGATTACAAACATTAAATGATACTTTCATATTAGGTATTGTTTCTTTGATTTTCTGGACGATTACTTTACTTACTACGATTAAGTATGTGGTGATTGCTTTGCAGGCCGATAACCATGGAGAAGGTGGTATATTTTCTCTGTATGTCCTTGTCCGCAATCGATCGAAATGGCTTATTATTCCGGCCATTATTGGGGGAGCAGCCCTGTTGGCAGATGGTATGTTAACGCCTGCTGTAACGGTAACAACATCCATCGAAGGACTTTCTGCTATTCCATTTTTCTTCGAACGGTTTGGTAATAGTCAGTCGATTATTATATATTTAACAACTCTCATTATCGTGGTGTTATTTTTAATTCAGCGATTTGGAACTTCTTTAATTGGGAAAGCCTTTGGGCCGATCATGTTTGGCTGGTTTAGCTTTATTGGTGGTATTGGTTTATATTACTTTGTTAAAGATCTATCCATTATTCGCGCTTTGAATCCTTATTATGCTTGGCAATTACTGTTTAGTGAACATAATAAGCTAGGAATCTTTATATTGGGGAGTATCTTTTTAGCGACGACAGGAGCGGAAGCACTGTATTCTGATTTGGGTCATGTTGGTAAAAAGAACATCCGATCTACGTGGCCATACGTTAAAGTATGTTTGATCCTAAACTATTTAGGGCAAGCCGCTTGGTTAGTATCGATTCGTCAGCTTCCGTATTATCAAGGAAAAGCGTTTAATCCTTTTTTTGAAATGATTCCGCAACCTTTAAAAATCATAGCTGTTGTGTATGCAACCATCGCTGCTATTATAGCATCCCAAGCATTGATTTCGGGATCCTATACTTTGGTGGCTGAAGCCATCAAACTAAAGCTTCTCCCGCGCTTACGGATTATGTATCCCAGCAATACGAAAGGGCAGCTGTACATCCCTTTTGTGAATTACAGTCTTCTTGTTGGGTGTCTATTTATTGTCTACTATTTTAGAACCTCAGAAAACATGGAAGCCGCCTATGGGTTAGCGATTACCATTACCATGTTAATGACAACAATATTATTATATATGTACCTAAGAAAATTACGGGTGAATCCAGCAGTCTCCCTGGGGATGTTATTGTTTTTTGGATTTATCGAACTTATATTCTTTATTTCCGGATGTAAGAAATTTTTCCATGGTGGATATGTAGCGGTTCTTATAGCCTTATTTTTAATTATCATTATGAGCATCTGGATTATGGGTAGTGTAATAAAAGAACGCTATGCCAAACGGGTACCGTTATCGGCGTATGTGGATCAATTGGTGCAACTTAGTAACGATGAATCCATTCCTATATATCGGACAAACATTGTGTATCTAACAACGAATTTAAAGCATTTAGAGGTAGATCAGGCAATGATCTATTCTATTCTAGACCGTAACGTAAAACGGGCGAAAGTGTAC
>CAKVJS010000195.1 GCA_934754755.1 uncultured Erysipelotrichales bacterium | reverse complement strand
AATGTTAATCCCGCTTCTAAGGTATCGGTCATTTTTGCATTCGTCCAAGTTGAATTGGTTTGTTCATTTGTTACATGAATACTATATTTAACGACATCTCCTACTTTGGTAGATCCATCTTTTCTAGATGTGTTTTCTACTTTCTTTGTCGCTTGACCATTCGGATTGTTTTTTGTGACAGAAAGAGAATTATCTTTGTCATCTGTTGTTACGTTAGTCCCATTACTTCCGGATACTTTTGCAATATTAGTAATCTTCTTATCTAACGCATCATCATTGATGGTTACAAGGAAGGTAATATCTTTTTGATCTTTTCCACCTACAATATTACCTACATCTACTCGCAATAAACGTGTTTTTTCATCATAGGAATAGTCTGTTACTGTTTTCCCATTTACTTGTAAATTCGCTTTTGACTTATTAAATGTAAGTCCCGAAGGTAAAGTATCTTCTACTTTAACAGATGTCCATGTTGTATTTGCTTGTTCATTTGTTACATGAATACTATATTTTACAACGTCTCCTACTTTGTTAGTTCCATCTTTTCTAGATGTATTTTCTACTTTCTTCGTTGCTTTTCCATTAGGTTTATCACCGACTAAATTTGTACTTACATTGCCGCTTTGTTCTATTTTTGTATTATCATTTTTATTTGTACCCGATAATTTAGCAATGTTTGTAATAGTAGTTGGAGCATCATCACTAACCTTTACTCGGAAAGTAAGTTCCGGAATAACTTTCTCCGTTCCATTAATCCGACCACCGAAAATATCTCCCATATTCAGGTGTAAAATTCTAGTGGATTCATTATATTCATATTTAACTTCTTTACCATTTAATTTAACTTGAGCATTAGACTTGTCAAATATTAAACCTTTTGGTAAAGTATCATCCAAATATACATCGCTAATGATGGTATTACTATTTGGATTGGATGCTATAACTTTATATTCTAATGTATCTCCAACCTTTGTTTTTCCATCATTCCGAGTTATATTTTTAACTTCCTTCTTGGCCTCTAATCCAGGATCCCGTCTGATAACAGTTACAGGAAGCCCACGTGTACTCACACTAGTTTGATTCCAACTAGTTGCATCAGCACCATTCCAAAGTTCTATAGAATGACTAGTACTATCAAGAATACCCTCTTCAACTGTCGCTGTTAGAGATACCGTTCTAACATCCTTACCTGTTCCATCAGTATATCCGCCTCTAATATCACCCAACTTTACTTGTATCCAACCAAGAGCCGGTGTATATTTATAATCTTTTGTCTCTTTTCCATCAACCTTGACGATATCTTCATCACTGTTAAAAGTCATATACCGAAAATCGAACATATCCCCAAATAGAACTTCTTGCCATACTGATCCTACCGCATCATTCTTAATATGAAATGTATACTCTACTTTATCCCCAACATAGGCGATACCTTTTTTTCTATTTGGCATTAAATTGATAGCTGAAATTGCTTCTATTTTACCATCTGGTTTACCAACAGTAAGTTTTTGACTTGGTACTTCGATTTGTCCATTACTTCCTTTTAGCTGAACCGTATTGGTAAATGTTTTTCCTATTGCCCAGTTATCTACATAAAATGTAAAAGTAATATCCTTTTTACCTTTCGCTGGGATATCCCCTACCGGTATTTCTAAATTCCGTATGGGAGGTGTGGCATGGTCTTGTTCATCATAGGTATACTTTACTTCTTTTCCATCTACCAGAACATTCTTTTCCTTAACTAATCGTAATTCTCTAGGTACTTTATTAAATACCTTTACATCTTTCCAAGTTTCATTCGATTCATTCGTTGCATGGATTGTATATTTTAATAAATCCTTTGTGATGGTAAGTCCATCTTTTCTTGATAAATTTTCTACAGTCATAGTTGCTTTTCCTTGAGCATTGCCTAATGCACCAGTACTAGCATTCTCTTGACTATCTTTCTTTTCACTAGTAGGGTCCCTTGCTTTTTTTGCAGAGGGGTCTACTTCTTGTAATCCTTCACTGGTTACTTGATACGTTATATTTGTTTTTGATGGCAATTTTTCTTTTGTCTCCAAGTTTTCTATAACGTTACCATTTTGCGATTGCATAACTATGTAATCACCAGTAGTAAGTCCAACGGTTTCTGTATTTTGTGAACTTGTATCCCATATATAGGATTTATTGTATTTCACATTGTGATTGCTATCTGTAATCTTAAAGTTACCGTATTCTTTTCCTACCATTTCAGCTTCTGGTTTTTCATCATTTTGCAACGAGTTAATCGTTGTTTTTTTATCTTTTAATGAAATATCCATAGTCGCAAATGTGTGGTTATTTGGTCCAAAAGTAACTCTGAATTGTGAACCCTTATATTCACCCTTAGATGCTGCATCCGTCGTCTTAGGTGTTAATTGTATATCTAAAGGTCCCATTGCACTTGCATGAGAATATATATTTCCTAATACGATTAATAGCACCATGGATAATGAAAACCAATACTTTAAACGTT